>NZ_KV804368.1:0-179222 GCF_001811315.1 Bacteroides sp. HMSC067B03
AAGGGGATGTGCCTTAGTTTTGACACAGCCCCTTGTGCAAAAAAAGGGATATGTCAGTTGTGACACATCCCACTCTATCCATATAATTTGGAAGAAAACCTAGTTTCTCAAACCGGATTATCCATTTACCTTTTTATAATCTTCCAGGAACTTTTTCAGTCCTGAATCAGTCAACGGATGATTCAACAGCCCTTTGATGGCACTCAACGGACATGTAGCCACATCTGCCCCCACTTCCACACATTCGATAATGTGTTTCGTATTGCGGATGGAAGCTGCCAATACCTGAGTCTTGTAATCATAGGTACGATACATACGTACTATATCGCCGACAAGCCCTACCCCATCTTCACAAATATCGTCCAGACGTCCGACAAAAGGAGAAACATAGGTAGCTCCGGCTTTTGCCGCCAGCAATGCCTGTCCTATGGAAAAGACCAGTGTACAGTTCGTCCGAATTCCTTTTTCTGTAAAGTACTTGATAGCTTTGATACCATCGGCAATGCAAGGCACTTTTACAACAATATGCGGATTTAGTGCGGCAAGCTCTTCCCCTTCGCGGATCATCCCTTCATAATCCGTTGCTATTACTTCCGCACTCACGTCAGCATTGACAATCTTGCATATCTTAATGTAATGTTCACGTTGATTCTCCGTACCTTTAATGCCTTCTTTCGCCATCAGCGAAGGATTGGTAGTCACTCCGTCAAGTACTCCGAGGTCATACGCCTCCTGAATCTGCTCCAAATTGGCTGTGTCAATAAAAAACTTCATAACTCTAATTTTTAATGGTTAACTATCTGGTAGTCAAAGATAAGAATTAATTCTTATCTTTCCTAGATCAGGCAATGGTTATTGCCGGATCGAGGTAAACATCCTGGATAGCGTTTAATAATTCAACACCTTTATTCATCGGCTTCTGGAAAGCCTTACGTCCACTGATCAATCCCATGCCACCGGCACGCTTATTGACAACAGCTGTTATGACCGCATCGCGCAAATCGGAAGCACCATGAGATTCACCGCCGGAATTGATCAATCCGACACGTCCCATATAACCGTTTGCCACCTGATAGCGACAGAGGTCAATCGGATGTTCCGTAGCAAGATCTGTATACATGCGTTCGTCTGTCTTACCGAAACCGATTGCTTTAAAACCACCATTATTAGTAGGAAGTTTTTGCTTTACAATATCTGCTTTGATCGTAACGCCAAGACGATTAGCCTGTCCGGTCAGGTCGGCAGCAGCGTGATAATCCACACCACCTTTTTTGAAGTCACTATTGCGCAGGTAACACCACAAAATGGTAACCATACCCAACTCATGAGCATACTCAAAAGCCTCCGCAATCTCTACCAACTGACGACGGCTCTGTTCGGAACCGAAATAAATGGTAGCACCTACAGCCGCAGCTCCCATATTCCAAGCTTCTTTGACCGTGCCGAACATGACCTGATCGTATGAATTAGGATAGGTCAGCAATTCGTTGTGATTCAGTTTAACTACAAAAGGAATCTTATGGGCATATTTGCGTGCAACTGACCCCAAAATGCCGAATGTAGAAGCGACCGCATTACAACCGCCTTCGATAGCCAACTTCACAATATTCTCCGGATCGAAATAAATAGGATTCGGAGCAAAAGATGCTCCGGCTGTATGCTCGATATCCTGATCGACAGGAAGAATGGACACATAACCGGTATTTGCCAGACGTCCGTGTCCAAGAATAGCCTGTAAGCTATTCAACACTTTGATATTGCGGTCCGAATCAATCCAGACTTTATCGATAGTATCCGGTGAGGGTATATAAATCAACGATTTATCAATGGTCTTACAGGTGTGGTCCAGATAATAACTGGTCTTATCTCCTAATAAATCAACTATTTTACTCATAACTTTATTTTTTTAAATGTATAACAATGATATGCAGGCACACAAAGCCTGCTATTTTTTCTTTCCCTGATTGGTTACCGCTTCCATCAGCTTACGGATCTCTTCCGGATTGCCCAGGAAGTAATCGTTGGAAACATTCTGGTTCTCGTCAAACTCGAATACATAAGGAATGGCAGTAGGAAGATTCAACTTGACGATGTCTTCGTCAGAGATATGTTTCAGATGCTTGATAATCCCCCGCAAACTATTGCCATGTGCCACGACCAACAGGGTGTGGGCATCTTTCAAAGCCGGGAATATATCCGATTCCCAATAGGGCATAATACGGTCGATGGTATCTTTCAATGATTCGGTACGCGGCAATTCCGCATCGGGTACTTCGTGGTAGCGGTAATCGAAACGCGGATTTCTCAAATCGGTTTCGGAAAGTGGATTGGGAGCTATATCATAGCTGCGTCGCCAGATCAGCACTTGTTCTTCTCCGTATTTCTCTGCTGTTTCCGCCTTATTGAGCCCTTGCAGATCACCGTAATGCTTCTCATTCAGACGCCAGCTCTTCTCAACAGGAATCCAGTCCAGATTCATTTTGTCAAGTACGCAGTTCAAGGTTTTGACTGCTCTTTTTAGATAAGAAGTGTAGGCTTTATCAAAGTTGAAGCCATATTCCCTCAATGTGACACCCGCCTTTTCAGCTTCAGCAACTCCCTTTTCTGTCAGGTCTACATCCGTCCAACCCGTGAAACGGTTTTCCTTGTTCCAGGCACTCTCTCCATGACGAAGTAATACTATCTTTTTCATTCTTAATGGTCTCCTTTCTTCTGTTTATATATACAACATTTTGCTTCTCTACAAAGTTCACGAAATAATCAGAAGGTATCAATACCTAAAAGTGATGGTTTATTGAAAATTATTCAATAGAAATGACTATTTTTACGAACTAAATAAATATTCAACCGCAGATAAAACAAGTAAACCATTGAAAACGAATAAACAGAAAGAATATACATTCCTGCAAAAATTGCTGAATAAAGCGAATATAGGATGGTGGGAAGCGGACTTAAAAACAGAAAGTTATGTATGTTCCGAGTTCATCTCCCGACTACTTGGGATAGACGAAGACGGGGTGATAAGTTTTGAGGATTTCAATAAGCGTATCTTGCGGGAGGACCAGCATCATACCACCAGCTACTCTTTTGACAAATTGCAACAAACGGTTGAAGAGGTATATCTACTCGACACTCCCCAAGGAGAGGTGTGGATTCGCAGTAAAAGATGTTTTCAGGAAACGGATGAGGAAGGAAACACCAAAATATGTGGAATAGCAGAAACACAGGACAGCCCTCACATGGCTTCCGCCTACCGGGCACTGCACAACAGTGAACGTATTCTGCACAATATCTACAAAAACATCCCTGTCGGCATTGAACTATATAATAAAAACGGAGATCTGATTGACTTAAATAAGAAGGAACTGGAAATGTTCCATATTACTCATAAAGAAAAAATAATTGGCATTAACATTTTTGAGAATCCGGTTCTTCCGGAAGAGATAAAGCCGAAAATCAAAGAAAACGAAGATATTGAATTCACCTTCCAATATGATTTTTCAAAGATCAACGGATATTACGAATCGGAGAAA
The DNA here is from genome assembly GCF_001811315.1 of Bacteroides sp. HMSC067B03. Classification (NCBI taxonomy): domain Bacteria; kingdom Pseudomonadati; phylum Bacteroidota; class Bacteroidia; order Bacteroidales; family Bacteroidaceae; genus Bacteroides; species Bacteroides sp. HMSC067B03. Next base: position 3,534 of record NZ_KV804368.1, read on the forward strand.
TCATCCGGTTTCCTTAATCTGACAACAAGAATAACAACACTTTATGATCATGCTCGGCAGCCCATTAATTATCTGTTGATAAACGTAGACAAGACGGAAAACACCATCGCCTACAACAAAATTCAGGAATTCAAGAATTTCTTTGAACTGGTAGGCGATTATGCCAAAGTAGGATATGCTCATTTCGACGCATTAAGCCGCGATGGGTATGCCCTGAGCAGCTGGTATAAAAATGTAGGAGAAGAGGAAGGTACACCGTTACCTGAAATTATCGGCATCCATTCTCACTTCCATCCGGAGGACCGGGCTGTCATGCTCGACTTCCTGGCTAAGGTGATAAAAGGTGAAAGTTCGAAATTATGCAGGGATGTACGCATCCGCAGAGCTGACGGAAACTACACATGGACACGGGTGAATGTGCTGGTCCGTAACTATCGACCGCAGGACAACATCATTGAAATGCTGTGTATCAACTTTGACATTACGCAGCTAAAAGAGACCGAACAAATGCTGATCAAAGCCAAGGATAAAGCCGAAGAAGCGGACCGCTTAAAATCTGCCTTCCTTGCCAACATGAGCCATGAGATACGCACTCCGCTCAATGCGATAATCGGCTTTTCGAGTATGCTGGAAGAGGCGGAGGATCAGGAAGAAAAGCATCAGTACATCACGATCATAGAAGATAATAACAAGCTGTTACTTCAGCTTATTTCCGATATTCTCGACTTGTCGAAAATTGAAGCGGGAACTTTTGACATTATTCCCGAAAAAGTGAATGCAAAACAGCTTTGCAGCGATCTGTTTCAGGCTATGCAAATGAAAGCGACTCCACAAGTAGAACTCCGCCTGAAAGATGATTTGCCCGAACTGACCTTCACCAGTGACAAGAACAGATTATATCAGGTATTGCTGAACTTCGTGACGAATGCTTTTAAATTCACTTCCGAAGGAAGCATCACCATCGATTATCAGATAAATGGAAACGAAGTGAAATTCTCTGTTCAGGATACAGGAATGGGAGTAGAACCGGAAAAACAGGAAGCTATCTTCACCCGATTTGTAAAACTCAACAGCTTTATTCCCGGTACGGGACTCGGATTGCCTATCTGCCAGAGTATCGTGACACAACTGGGAGGGAAAATCGGCGTAGAATCAGAACCGGGAAAAGGTTCCTGTTTCTGGTTCACACATCCTATTAATTAAAGAAACAGGATATTCTTTTCAGTTACTCTGCCATTCTTTACCACGTTCAGAATAGCAGAGCGGAACATTGCTTTTCAGATAACCGTCTGTTTCTATCGGTTTCTCTTCAAGAAAAGACGGTCTGTAATAGTGCCCGGCAGTTCCGACTCGTAGTGAGTCACCATAATCATCGTCTTGTCTTTGCGATGGCAGAAGGCTTCAATAATCTTCTTTACCCGACGACGATTATAAGTATCCAGACCGTGAAGCGGTTCATCCAGAATCAGCAGCTCCGGATCTTTAACAAAGGCACGTGCCAGCAACGCCAGGCGTTGTTCTCCACTGGAAAGTTGCAGGAAAGGTTTATCTTTCAATTCGGCGATGCCAAATATATCCATCCACCATTCACAAATAGCCATTTGCTCCGGCTGGGGGCGTTTGTACAATCCGATACTGTCATGAAGACCACTGGCCACGATTTCAATAGCCGGCAGATTCTTGAGATAGGCACGGTGCATCTCCGGACTTACATATCCAATATGTTTTTTAATTTCCCAAATACTCTCTCCTGTTCCTCTCTTTCGTCCGAAAAGGCTGATATCACAAGCATAGGATTGTGGATTATCTGCACAGACAAGGCTTAACAGAGTGGATTTACCGGCTCCGTTTTCACCACTCAATGCCCATTTTTCACCACGGCGCACTGTCCAGTCGAGCTCTTTCAGAATAGTGCGGTCATCATAGCGGATACTGACTTTATTCAGTTTGACTACTTCATCGGAATCATAATTATTTCCATCATAAGGCAAATCAAGTATACGCTGCTGTAACCCATCAAAAGAAACCGCTATATCTCCGGAACGAAAAGCTTCCAGATAGGCATCACGCTCCATCTTAGGGTATACCGTCATTTTATCCACAGGAATCACATGCGTTATAAAGGAAGGGATATCGTCCAGCATCGACAATACCAGAATAATCTGCACGGATGACATCTTTGTCAAACGGTCGAGCAAAGAGAACAGCAACTCACGGGTAGGTGCGTCCAGCCCGATAAACGGATTGTCCATAATCAATACGCGGGGAGCCGTCAGCAGAGTTTTGGTCAGCTGGAATTTACGCAGTTCACCACTGGAAAGAAGGATGATCTTCTTATCGAGCATCGGCTCAATACGAAAGAGTTCAAACAGTTCTTGTTTCAGCTGTTCGTCTTTGATTTCTCCCAGCGTTTCGCGAACATCGGGTGCTTCGTCCTGATCGTGGGCATTCCAGCGTTGCTGATAGTAATAATTAGCATCGGCTGCTCCGTAAGTATCACGAAAAGCGATATATTTTACATTATCATAGACAGTCTGAGTGGCAGAAGGAGAAAAGTCATATTGCAACACTCCTTCACGCAGCGGATATTTCCCAATCAGAGTATCGACAAAAAGACTTTTTCCCCCTCCGTTAGGTCCTACGATTGCAATGTGTTCACCAGCCGAAATGGTTGCCGTGATTGGAGTAGCTAAACGCACTAGCGGGTTGCGTGCCACGCCCCCCGCTATGTTGAATGTATTTTGAATCATATTCTTCTATTCTGTTAGAATTTACTTATATAAAATCAAAGCCGACTGACCGGGAATAATAACTTCCGGCCCGTTTTGTATGCCTAATCCACGCGTATCTATCACTCCGTCTTTACATACAACTGTATATTTACCAAGCGGAACAGCCAGTTTGGCAGGAGTAGGACGAGAATTAAATGCAACGATGATCTCTTCCCAAGGATCTCCATTTGCATGGTCTTTCAGACGGAAAGCAATCAGATTGCTTCCTTCCACGGGAAGAAATTCCAGATGTTTCCGGACCAGAGCGGCATCTCCCATACGGAAAGCCGGATGAGATTTACGCAGGTCGATCAATCGTTTATAGTAAATAAAAACATCACCGTTAGTTGTCTTACGCCGCCAGTCGATGGCATTTACCGCATCCGGACTTTTATAACTATTATCTATGCCTTGCTTGTCACGCATGATTTCCTCTCCGGCATAAATAAACGGAATGCCTTGTGAAGTAAAGACGACGGTCTGTGCCAGTTTATCAAGGCGAATTAGTTGTTCAGGAGTGATGGAGGGCATACTTGCTTTCAGCCGGTCTACCAGGCATAAACCATCGTGACAGGAGACATAACTAATCATTTGCACAGGCTGTTTTGCCCAGGGCTTTTTAGTATAATTTACCGAGTCACAATGTACTTGCGGATGCTCAATGGCTCCTGCTATACCGAACTTTACACTCATCTCTTCTCCCGGAATTCCGGCAAGAAAAGCTCCTTTATGCTTATCACCGACGGGGCCACAAAGTCCGTCACGCAACTCGTCAGAGAAAACAGCCACCTCGGGTATCTGTGCTATATTTCCTTTCATTGCCAGAGAATCAGCCGGATACTGGGGGGCTTCGGCTGCCCATCCTTCTCCATAAATACAGATTGTGGGATCAATCATATTCACCGCCTTCCGGATCTCATTCATCGTTTCGATATCGTGAATTCCCATCAAGTCAAACCGGAAGCCGTCCACATGGTATTCCTTTATCCAATAGAGAACGGATTCCACCATAAACTTACGCATCATAGGGCGTTCGCTGGCAGTCTCATTGCCACATCCTGAACCATTAGCCAGCGATTTATCTTCTTTCTGGCGATAGAAATAACCGGGAACGGTACGTTCGAAATTACTCTCGTCCGTATTGAATGTATGATTGTACACTACATCCATAATCACACGGATACCTGCTTTATGCAATGCCTGTACCATCTGCTTGAACTCCTTCACACGAGTGGCAGGCTGGTAGGGATCGGTGGCATAGGAACCATCCGGCACGTTATAGTTTTGTGGGTCATAGCCCCAGTTATACGAATTTTCATTCAGCTTGGTTTCATCTACCGAAGCATAGTCAAAAGAAGGAAGCAGGTGTACATGTGTCACGCCCAGTTCTATCAGATGGTCGATTCCTGTCAGCAACTTGTCGGAATTCATCGTTCCATGTTCGGTCAGTGCCAGATATTTCCCTTTATGCTTCACACCTGAAGTGGAATCTACCGAAAAATCACGGTAGTGCATCTCATAAATAATCATATCGGCAGCCGACTTCAAAGGGGGACGAATGTCACTCTCCCAACCGTCCGGGTTGGTGGATTGCCAATCAATAATGGCAGCCCGTCTACCGTTCACTCCGACAGCACGAGCATTTATTCCAGGGGTGTCTCCTTTCCACTTGTCATCAATCTTCACATTAAAAGTATAGAACTTGCCGATGAGGTCCTTATTTACTACAGCCGACCACGTACCTTCTTCTCCCGGTTGCATCTTTACCGTTTCATAGGCGTGTCCGCCCTCACCTGCCTCATAAAGCATCAGGCGCACTTCATCTGCCGTAGGCGACCAAAGAATAAACTTTGTTGCCTCCGGTGTATACTCCATTTCAATCAGATTTCCCGTACGAACCGGATATAATTCATAAGACATATATTCCTTTTTCGCAGTAGTACAACTCATTACTGTCGTCACCGTGGTCACCCCCAATATTGCTAAATAATTAGTTCCCATCTTCATACTAAACCTTCCCTGTGGTACTCACATTACCTACAACTTACTTGTTTATTACCTTACTCACTCCACTCCTGTTTCATCGCGAGTTTATTTCACCTTATCGGGATTCTTCGCAATAAAATCTTTCCAGCTACTATACCCTTTTTCCATTGTCGGGCGTCCCATTTGCAGAAAATGACAATAGGCTGCCGCTAAACCGTCCGTTGCATCCATAAAGACAGGCATATCTTCTTTAGGAAAATGAAGCATTCGCTGCAACATGTCTGCCACTTGTTCTTTTGATGCCTGTCCGTTGCCGGTAATAGCCATCTTGATTTTCAAAGGAGCATATTCTGTGATCGGAATATCACGGCTCAATGCTACTGCCATCGCCACTCCCTGAGCACGTCCCAATTTCAGCATGGATTGTACGTTCTTGCCGAAAAACGGCGCTTCAATAGCCAGTTCGTCCGGCAGATAGCTTTCGATGATGCTCAATACCCGTTCGTGAATATGACGCAACTTCAAATAATGATTGGCAAATTTACGCAAATCGATAATACCCATAGCAATCATCTCAGGCTTGGTACCTTTCACACGCAGAATACCATATCCCATAATGGTCGTACCGGGGTCAATACCCAGAATAATCTTTTCTTTTACCGGCTGAATCACTCTACTATCTCCATCAATGTCGGAAATCCGACTACTTTATCCTTGAATATTTTCTTCAGTTCGTCATTCAGTCGTACTCCCTGTTCCATGTGCCAGCGATGCAGCAATCCACTACTTTCTACTTCCCATTGCAGAGAATAAGAACTTCCTTCGTCCCGATGACTCAATATCCGGCAAATACGTGGGGCCTTCAATGTTCCGTGCTTCTGCACTTCAGGTATATAGCTCTCTTTTATCCAAATCAAAAAATTATCGTGAACAGCATCGTCCACCTGAAAAGTTGTATTATAAATCAGCATATCATCGTCCTTTCAATATATTTATTTCCGCAAACATAGCAATTATTTCAGAATATTCCATTATATTTGCGCCAACAAAAGCAAAACGTTTACAAACGTTATGTCAGTTAAGAAAAAACGGGGCGTTAGCTCATCTGGCTAGAGTGCGACACTGGCAGTGTCGAGGTGATCGGTTCGAGTCCGATACGCTCCACAACTTAAAAAGAGTAACTTGTCACAAGTTACTCTTTTTAAGTTAGCCTCCAATCAGCTCCATTATTAATATTAAATTAATCCAAAACGCTTCAACACCTTACAAAGTCCATTATCATCTACCGTATCAGTAACAAAATCGGCAACAGATTTGACTTGTTCGGATGCATTGCCCATAGCTACTCCTATTCCGGCAGCTTTCAGCATAGGAATATCATTACCACCGTCACCACACGCCATTATTTCTAAAGGTTCAATTTTATAATAATCAGCAAATAATGAAAGACCGGCAGCCTTACTTGTTCCCGCAACATTAATATCAGCAAATAAAGGATGCCAGCGAGAGGAGGAAAGAGTGGGCAGAAGCGGCATCACTTTTCTCTCTGTTTCATCATCAAAATAAAAACAAAGCTGGCAGCACTCTTTCTTACCGAACATTTCTTCAATATCTACAACCGGCGGGACCGGATGTTCTACGATTCGGGCAATCTTCTCGACGATAGGGGTAAGACGATTGACAAATATCCCTTCATCCAACTCAAGAGCAACAGCAAAATCAAACTCCCGTGCAATCTCCATTGCTTTCTTAAAATCCTTATCCGGAATCGGACTTCTTCTTATCACAGTACCATCATGCAAAATGCAATCAGCTCCATTCAATGCAATTATTCCATCATACGGTACAGATTCTATTTCACGAAGATCACATGCCGACCTACCGGTAGCTATCACTATTTTTATTCCCCTATCATGAGCTTTCCTAAGAGCGTCAATAGAAGACTGGGATACCGCATGAGTCTCAAAACTCAATAAAGTACCATCTACATCAAGCAATAATGCCTTTATCATAAAATCTACATTTTTAGTTTCTTTCTTCAATTTGGAAACAATCAAAGCTAATAAAGTTCCCCATGTATCTATTAGCAACAAAGTTACTAAAAAAAATTTCATAAAATGCAAGCCTATATCCAAAAGCTAACATAACAAGACGGAAACTGTCATTTTAATATGTTTTCATAGATTAAAAGCTTGTTCATTCATTAATAGCCCTATCTTTACCCTCGATTATTTATTATTAAAATTACATTATGAGAAAAGCAATTTTAGTTTTTGTTGCATCTGCATTTGTATCATTTACATATGCTCAGGATGCAAATTTCGATGTCTACAAAAGAATCGAATCGGATAAGGTGTTGAACCTGTCAGCCGACCAAATTGCAAAAATCAAGAAATTAAACCGGGAAGTTGGAGCTAAATTCAGAGCCATCGGAAAAAGTAATCTGCCGGGGTATGAAAAGGGACAAAGAAAAAGAGCTTTAGCCATTGAACACAAAGCCGCTATCAGGAAAATTCTCATGGAGAATCAAGTCAAGACCTGGGAAAGTCATTACGAAAGCATAGACTACAACGATGGAATGAAGAAAGCCATTAGTGACAGATATGACAATCGTCTAGAACAACTGGAAAAGAAGTTTGAACGGGAAAAAGAAGCTATCGAAGACAGTGACTCACCTAAAGATGTCAAAAAAGAAAAAATCAAAGTCCTCAAGAACAGATACAAGGCAGAAAAAGAACGTTTGAAACAGAAACGCAATGCTGCCAAACACTCAAAAGGGTGATGTGATAAAAAGAAAACCAAAAAGGACCTTTATTCAAGGTCCTTTTTTATTACTTCATCCATTTCTTTGATTCGCTTTTCACGATCCTTAACAGGACCCTCTTTCTTGTCTTTCTTAAAAACATTATCTGCACGGTCAGAAACTTCGTCACTCCATTCCTCAAACTCGTTTGTTGCCGGGCGACCATTCGGTTCGATGTTCTCTTCGGCAATCGAATCATGTCTGTTAATCATATCATCCATATCTTTTCTATTTTAAATTGGTTACGCTAATAATACAATATAAAATAAGAAAAGTTCCGGACTTTAATCTTTTTTGGACAAACCACGCTCACGTACCTGCTCTTTATACAGTTGAGGGCGGAAAGGCACATACAATGTATAAGTACTGTCAGCAGGCTTACCACCCACAAGCGCAGGAGTCCACTTCGGCATTTCCTTCACAATACGAAGAGCTTCTTCCGCAAACTCCGGATGGGTAGATTTCAGAATATGAGGACGAAGAATGACTCCTTCCTTATCTATGGTAAACTCACACAAGGCATATCCTGAAATATTCTTAGCCAACAAATCCGCAGGATAAACCATCCGGGCAGCAACATATTCATTCGGGCAACTATCGGGTAAGTGAGGTAATTCCTCTATCTCCTTGCCTGAAGGGCTCCTCTGCTTCACCCCCACCGAGTAAATACCTACATACACCGGCTTTTTATAAGCATCCGGTTGTTCTTTCGCACGAGTCTCCAATTCTTTCAACAGAGCATTGGCTTCCTCTGCCAACGCTTGTTCGGAGATATTTTCTCCCTGAGACAACATGTAAGCCGACTGGCACACCAACACAAGGCGCTCCATCAAAGTTCCTTTCATCGGCGACCACTTCCGCCCCATGATCTCTTTCCCTTTTGCATCTGTCGAAGAAAAGTAATAAACAACTCCATCCAACCCGGCTGTGGAACCGTCCATATCTTGTATCTGGCTTGTCACCAAACGGGCAATAGCTCCCAAAGACTGGTATAAAGACTGACTGATCGGCACTGATTTCGTTTCTACCTTCACCGTCCCTTTCTCTGCCTGCCAATAGGTGCGCGACAATGTATTTGCAATCAGCAGACAACGCCCGTTCTTCTTCTCTACCGACATTGCATACTCCGGCGAAAAAGAAGGAATTGCCACGTAACGCGCATAAGGAGGCTGTTGAAAACCTGTATTAAGCAAAGAAAATACATTCCGATAATACTCACCCAACTCACCAGTATAGGTAGTAAAAGGCTTCACCGGCTCCAGATAATCAATCTGAGCTGACAGGCGAAACGATAATGTCAATAGTAGAAGAGAAATAACAATCTTTTTCATATGTGCTCCCCGATTTTCGGTACATGTCGGCAACAAAGATACAAATTATTTCGATGGTTCGTGATAAAATTATATCTTTGCACGGTTTTTACTAAGAAACTGAATAACAATACATCAAAAATATGATAGCTAAGATTGAACAACTTCTGAAAGAGGTAGAAGCTTTGCACGCCTCCAATGCCGAAGAACTCGAAGCTCTCCGCATCAAATACCTGAGTAAGAAGGGAGCCATTAACGATTTGATGGCGGATTTCCGTAACGTAGCTGCCGAACAGAAAAAAGAAGTCGGCATGAGACTGAATGAACTGAAAACTAAAGCGCAGGACAAAATCAATGCGCTGAAAGAACAGTTCGAAAGTCAGGATAACAGTTGTGACGGCTTGGACCTGACCCGTTCGGCTTATCCGATAGAACTCGGTACACGTCATCCGATTACGATTGTAAAGAACGAAGTCATCGATATCTTCGCACGCCTGGGATTCAGTATTGCCGAAGGTCCCGAAATTGAAGACGACTGGCATGTATTCTCGGCTCTGAACTTTGCCGAGGATCATCCGGCACGCGATATGCAGGACACATTCTTCATCGAAGCTCATCCGGATGTTGTGCTCCGTACTCATACTTCTTCCGTACAAACCCGTGTGATGGAAACTTCAAAACCTCCTATCCGCATTATCTGTCCGGGACGTGTATACCGTAACGAAGCTATCAGCTACCGTGCACACTGTTTCTTCCATCAGGTAGAAGCATTGTATGTAGACAAAAACGTATCATTCACCGACTTAAAGCAAGTATTGCTGCTTTTCGCTAAAGAAATGTTTGGTGCGGATACTAAAATCCGTCTGCGTCCGTCTTACTTCCCATTTACAGAGCCAAGTGCCGAAATGGATATCAGCTGTAACATCTGTGGCGGTAAAGGTTGTCCGTTCTGCAAACATACCGGCTGGGTGGAAATCCTCGGCTGCGGTATGGTAGATCCGAACGTGCTCGAATCAAACGGCATCGACAGCAAAGTCTACAGTGGATATGCTCTCGGAATGGGTATCGAGCGCATCACTAACCTGAAGTATCAGGTGAAAGACCTTCGTATGTTCTCTGAAAATGATACACGCTTCTTAAAGGAATTCGAAGCGGCCTATTAAGTGCAAATCTACCAGTGTGCCAATGTCCGCGATAAAACCGTCAAACGGTAATCGGGACATTGGCATTCTATCAATATAACAATGACACTAACTGAGGACATTGACTGATTATCTTCATTAGTAAATTGAATGCTTATTATTATGGCAAAGGATAGACTCATTACTCCCGGTTATTGTTTCATCTTGGCAGCCAACTTCCTGCTCTACTTCGGTTTCTGGTTGCTGATTCCTGTTTTGCCGTTTTATTTATCCGAGTTTTTTCAGGCTGGAAATTCCACTATCGGCATCGTGCTTTCCTGTTATACGGTAGCTGCACTTTGTATTCGCCCGTTTTCTGGTTATCTGTTGGATACATTCGCCCGCAAGCCACTTTATCTCTTCGCTTATTTCATCTTTATGCTGATGTTTGCGGGATATCTTATTGCCGGTTCGCTCACCTTATTTATTATATTCCGAATTATTCATGGAGTCTCTTTCGGCATGGTCACGGTAGGCGGAAATACAGTAGTTATTGATATTATGCCTTCTTCCCGCAGAGGAGAGGGACTAGGATATTATGGACTGACCAATAATATCGCCATGTCCATCGGGCCGATGTTCGGGCTGTTCTTACATGACGGAGGAGTTTCTTTCGCCACTATATTTTGTTATGCGCTCGGTTCCTGTATGCTGGGATTCCTGTCTGCAAGTCTGGTAAAAACACCTTATAAACCGCCCGTGAAGCGAGAGCCGATTTCACTCGACCGTTTTATTTTATTGAAAGGAATGCCTGCGGGACTTAGCTTGCTGCTGCTCTCCATACCTTACGGAATGACCACCAACTACGTTGCCATGTATGCCCGGGAAATAGGAATTCATACACAAACAGGTTTCTTCTTTACCTTTATGGCGATTGGTATGGCGATTTCCCGAATATTTTCAGGCAAACTGGTAGACCGGGGAAAAATAACGCAAGTGATTGCCGCCGGACTTTATCTGGTTGTAGTCAGTTTCTTCCTGCTCGCATCCTGCGTGTACCTTATTCAATGGAATGATACAGTCTGTACCATACTGTTTTTCGGAATTGCCCTACTCATGGGTATCGGATTCGGAATTATGTTTCCGGCATTCAACACCCTGTTCGTGAATCTTGCTCCCAACAACCAGCGGGGGACAGCTACTTCTACTTACCTGACCTCATGGGACGTAGGAATCGGTATCGGTATGTTGACCGGAGGGTATATAGCCGAAATCTGTTCGTTTGACAAAGCGTATCTTTTCGGTGCCTGCCTGACAGTCGTCTCCGCTGTTTATTTCAAATTAAAAGTAACGCCTCACTACCATAAAAACAAACTAAGATGAGAAAGAAAGAACGTTATGAAAAAGTTATTGCCTGGTTTCAGGAAAATGTACCTGTAGCCGAAACAGAATTACATTATAATGATCCGTATGAATTGCTGATCGCCGTCATTCTCTCTGCACAATGTACGGATAAACGAGTGAATATGATCACTCCCCCTCTCTACAGGGACTTCCCTACCCCGGAAGCTCTCGCTGCCAGTACTCCGGAAGTTATTTTCGAATATATCCGGAGCGTGTCTTATCCGAATAACAAGGCCAAACATCTGGTAGGGATGGCCAAAATGCTGGTTAATGACTTCAATAGCAAAGTACCCGACAACATGGAGGATCTGATTAAACTCCCCGGTGTAGGAAGAAAGACCGCCAATGTGATTCAGTCCGTTGTATTCAATAAAGCGGCAATGGCGGTAGATACACACGTTTTCCGTGTCAGTCACCGTATCGGTCTGGTGCCGGACAGCTGTACGACTCCGTTCAGCGTAGAGAAAGAACTGGTAAAGAATATTCCGGAAAACTTAATTCCCATAGCCCATCACTGGCTTATTTTACACGGTCGTTATGTTTGTCAGGCACGTACCCCGAAATGTGACACCTGCGGTTTGCAAATGATGTGCAAATATTTCTGTAACACTTATAAAGTTACAAAAGAGGCACCAAAAGCCAAGAATAAATAACGATTTAATAGCAAGGAACCGAAATAAATAGTAACTTTGCGGTCGATCAAAAAAGAGAATATTAAAAACACTTTTAAATAAAAATAGAGTATTATGCAGACAATTGACAAATTCAATTTTGCCGGTAAAAAGGCATTTGTTCGCGTGGACTTCAATGTACCCCTGGACGAAAACTTCAACATTACAGATGACACTCGTATGCGTGCAGCTCTTCCTACTTTGAAGAAGATTTTGGCTGACGGCGGTAGCATCATCATCGGTTCTCACTTGGGCCGTCCGAAAGGCGTTGCCGACAAATTCTCTTTGAAACATATCATCAAACATCTGTCTGAACTGCTGGGCGTTGAAGTTCAGTTCGCTAACGACTGCATGGGCGAAGAAGCTGCAGTAAAAGCTGCTGCTCTGCAACCGGGAGAAGTTCTGTTGCTCGAAAACCTTCGCTTCTATGCTGAAGAAGAAGGCAAGCCAAGAGGTTTGGCTGAAGATGCTACAGACGAAGAAAAAGCGGCTGCAAAGAAAGCTGTAAAAGAAAGCCAGAAAGAATTTACCAAGAAATTGGCTTCTTACGCTGACTGTTACGTAAACGACGCGTTCGGTACAGCTCACCGCGCACACGCTTCTACAGCTCTGATCGCTAAATACTTCGATACCAACAATAAGATGTTTGGTTACCTGATGGAAAAAGAAGTAAAAGCTGTTGATAAAGTATTGAACGACATCAAACGCCCGTTCACTGCTATCATGGGTGGTTCTAAAGTTTCTTCCAAAATCGAAATCATCGAAAACCTGTTGAACAAGGTAGACAACCTGATCATTGCAGGTGGTATGACTTATACATTTACTAAAGCAATGGGTGGTAAAATCGGTATCTCTATCTGTGAGGACGATAAACTTGACCTGGCTTTAGATCTGATCAAGAAAGCTAAAGAAAAAGGTGTAAACCTTGTATTGGCTGTTGACGCCAAGATCGCTGACGCTTTCTCTAACGACGCTAACACTCAGTTCTGTGCTGTTGACGAAATTCCTGACGGATGGGAAGGTCTTGACATCGGTCCTAAGACTGAAGAAATCTTCGCTAACGTAATCAAAGAATCCAAGACTATTCTTTGGAACGGTCCTACAGGCGTATTCGAATTCGAAAACTTCACTCACGGCTCACGTGCAGTAGGTGAAGCTATCGTTGAAGCAACTAAGAACGGTGCCTTCTCACTTGTGGGTGGTGGCGACTCTGTAGCTTGTGTCAACAAGTTTGGTCTGGCTAGCGGCGTATCTTATGTTTCTACAGGTGGTGGCGCATTGCTCGAAGCAATCGAAGGAAAAGTTCTTCCGGGTATCGCCGCTATTAATGAATAATGATTTAGTACTATTAAGTGTTACAAGGGCAGTTCTTTGTGAAAAGAGTTGCCCTTATTTATACCTTATCCATCCATTCAGGCATGAAGAGAGCGGCACTCATATTCTGTATCCTCCTTTTCTTCCTTTATTCTTGCCAAAGAAAAAAAGGAGAAAGTGTCTTTTTGCCTTCAACGGAATTGCAACCACTCACGCTGGGAATACTTCCGACGCTGGACGGACTTCCCTTTCACATAGCCAAAGCACAAGGAATCTACGACTCTTTGGGCTTGGATATAACCATTCTTCCTTTCAATTCCGCCAATGACCGCGACGCAGCTTTTCAAACCCAATCAATAGATGGCATGATTACTGACTATCTCAGTGCGGTAACTCAACAGGCTATCCACCATACCGACTTAGGAATCATACTGAAGAATGACGGTTATTTCTGTTTTATCGTCTCCAAAGAGAACGGCATCAACCAACTTCAAGAACTCAAAGAAAGAAATATTGCTGTCTCACGCAATACCATTATCGAATATGCAACCGAGCAGCTACTGAACAAAGCAGGAATCAGCCAAGCCGAAGTGAACAAACCGGAAATAGCCCAGCTTCCTCTCCGCCTGCAAATGCTTCAATACGATCAGATTGACGCATCTTTCCTCCCCGACCCGGCAGCCTCTATTGCAATGAATGCCCGGCACCGGTCTCTGATAAGTACACAGGAATTGGGAATTGACTTCACCACTACTGCCTTCTCCCGAAAAGCGATCAACGAAAAAAGAAAAGAAATCGAACTACTAATCACCGGATATAATCTGGGAATAGACTATATAAAAATGCACCCTCAAAAAGAATGGAAACAGGTATTGATAGAGATCGGTGTCCCGGAAAACCTGACCGGCCTCATCGCACTTCCTGTTTACAGAAAAGCGGAGCGGGCCTCAGCTGACGACCTAGATAAAGCAGTATCCTGGCTGAAAGCAAACAACCGGATATCTCAGACATATTCCGACCATCATCATCTGATAGATACAACTTTTATAAAAACAAATTCAACCACTATCAAATAACAACAAGTCACATGCGAAAAACACTCTTACAACTCTCAATGATCGCGTTCATTCTGTCCGGTATACAGAATACGCTCACAGCACAGGAGAAAACACCATTGAACCAAGTTGTCAATACGCTGAAAGAACGGATCAGTCTGGCCGGTTATGCACAACTGGGGTACACATACGATGACGCTGCCAATCCGGACAACACATTCGACATCAAACGGATCATCTTCATGGCACACGGTAAAATCACCGACAGATGGACATGCGATTTTATGTATGACTTCTACAATGGCGGCATGTTGCTCGAAGTATATACGGATTACCGGATTTTCTCCGGACTTACAGCACGTATCGGAGAATTTAAAGTACCTTATACCATTGAGAACGAGTTGTCTCCCACCACAGTAGAATTGATCAACTGTTATTCGCAGTCAGTCTGCTATCTGGCAGGAGTCAGCGGTAGTGACAAATGTTATGGGATGACTTCCGGACGAGACATTGGTATGATGATTCACGGAAAACTTTTTCATGATTTCCTGCAATACAAATTTGCCGTCATGAACGGACAGGGGCTAAATACCAAAGATAAAAACAGTCAGAAAGATGTAGTCGGCAATCTGATGGTGTATCCTAACAAATGGCTATCCGTAGGAGGATCTTTCATTCGGGGGACCGGGCATGCCATAGCCGACTCGCAATATTCAGGAATCAAAACAGGAGAAAATTACGCAAAGAAACGTATGAGCCTGGGAGGTGTCGTCACGACTTCCGCTTTCAATTTCCGTACGGAATATCTCGCAGGAAAAGACAAAAACGTAAAAAGTGAAGGATTCTATGCGACAGGCAGCGTACGTTTAGTACAAAATTTCGATTTCATTGCCTCTTTCGATTATTTCAATCCGAACAAGGCGGCTGATTTCAAACAAAATAATTACATTGCCGGACTACAATACTGGTTTTACCCCAGATGTCGTGTACAGGCACAATATACTTTTTGTGATAAAAAAGGAGACGGACAGAAGGATTCTAATATGATACAGGCACAGGTGCAAGTCAGATTCTAACTTTTTGGCATCCTTTTTGTTCTATTACATATAAATAATTGAACCATTATGAACGAAAAAACGATCAATGAACAATACGCCTATATACGCTCTCTACTAGAAGAAAAAAGACTTAAGGAAGCTCTGATGCAGTTGGAGTCCCTGCTCTGGCAATGTCCGGACTGGGATTTACGTAACCGTATGGAGCAGCTGCAAACCTCCTACAAGTATATGCTGGAGTATATGCGCCAGGGAGCGAATGACCCTGAACGCTGGAATGTATACAGAAAACTTGTGGCTGATACATGGGAAATAGCCGACCGTTCGCGCCTGCTCATGCTGGATAACGCCTCATCAAGATATTATCACGAGGTACGCCGTACTCCCCGATCGGAAGATTTGTCAGCATACACTCTAAAAAAACTGCTGCATATGCTGGAGTCATTCAATGACGACTTGGCAGTCAGCGGGCTGTTATCCGACGAGAAAATGGACGATGTACTGAAACGGCATGAAGATACACTCAAATTTATGTTTCTGCAAACATGGACCAACAGTTCATGGACTCCTGAAGAGGAAGAGGATGCACAATCCATGCTTATCTCCGAACTGTTGCCGGTGAACGACCTGTGCCTGTTTATCAGTGCTGTTACATTAAGTCTGATGGAATGCTTTGACTTGCGTAAAGTTATGTGGTTGCTAGACGCTTACCGCCACCCGGACGTCAATGCCAGCCAACGTGCACTGGTAGGTGTGATTTTCATTTTCCATATCTATAGAAACCGTCTTTCCCTCTACCCCGACCTGATCAAAAGGGTTGAGTTCATGGATGAGATTTCTTCCTTCCAAGAGGATGTGGCACGCATCTATCACCAGATGTTATTATGTCAGGAAACGGAAAAGATAGACAAGAAAATGAGAGAAGAAATCATTCCCGAGATGTTGAAGAATGTTTCGTCTATGCGAAACATGAGATTCGGCTTTGAGGAGAATGAGGAAGAGAATGATGACAAGAACCCGGATTGGGCGGATGCTTTCGAACAGTCGGGTCTGGGAGACAAATTGCGCGAAATGAATGAATTGCAACTGGAAGGGGCCGATGTATATATGAGTACATTTGCGGCACTCAAAAGCTATCCGTTTTTTCGGGAAGTACAGAATTGGTTTTACCCATTCAGTAAGCAACAGTCTGATGTCATCAAACAACTAAAACAGGAAGGAAACGAAAAAAACACATTACTGGATTTAATTCTCCAATCAGGATTTTTCAGTAACAGCGATAAATATTCACTCTTCTTTACGATCCGGCAGCTGCCTAAAGCTCAACAAGACATGATGCTGAGTCAACTTGGAGAGCAACAAGTGGCGGAACTGTCTGAAAAATCGAACGCGGAAACAATGAAGAAATTCAATGAACGACCGGGAACAGTCAGCAATCAATATCTGCACGATCTGTACCGTTTCTTCAAACTTAGCGTACGCCGTCATGAGTTCAGAGATATCTTCAAAGAGAAACTCGATTTGCATCACATTCCTGCACTTAATAACGTACTGTATAATGAATATATCCTATTCCCGATTGCTGATTTCTATTTAAAGAAAGAACGTTGGAATGAAGCGATAGAAGTGTATGAGGAAATGGAAACGATCGGAGCACTGAAAGGAAGAGGTGCGGAATATTATCAGAAACTGGGATATGCTCTGCAAAAAAACAAGAAGTATGCAGAAGCCATCGATGCTTATCTGAAAGCAGATACATTGAAACCGGATAATATTTGGAACAACCGCCATCTGGCTATCTGTTACCGGCTAAACCGAAATTATCAGGCAGCACTGAGCTACTATAAAAAGGTGGAAGAAGCTACACCGGAAAGCACCAATGTTATTTTCCACATCGGCAGTTGCCTGGCTGAACTCGGTCAATACGAAGAAGCAGCCAATTATTTTTTCAAACTGGATTTCATCGAAAGCAATTGTATAAAAGCATGGCGTGGTATCGGATGGTGTTCATTCATCAGCCGGAAGTACGAACAAGCAATGAAATATTACGAAAAAATCATCGGACAGAAGCCATTGGCCATCGACTATATGAACGCCGGACATGTCGCTTGGGCAATGGGAGATATCCAGAAAGCAGCCGCTTTATATGGTAAGTCAATTACGGCCAATGGAAACCGTGAACGCTTCCTGGAAATGTTCCGGAAAGACGAGGAAGCTCTTCTCAAACAAGGTATTCAAGAAGAGGATATCCCGTTAATGTTGGATTTATTATAATTTCTTCAGCTCCCCGTACAGTTTCTGTATGGGGAGTCCCATTATATTATAGCAACCACACTTAAAACATAACAATTTAAGAACCAGCAAATTAAGAATAAAACTACAATCTACGTAAAACTATAGTAAAACAAATGATAATTTTAGAGAAAATATCATTTTAATAGCATTCACTTCCCTCGTTTGGTCCCACACTTCTTAAACCATTCAATCATCAATCACTATAATTATAGGCAAAGATATAAAAAAGCAATTAAAACCTAACTGCCAACTAATTAAATATACCGATATGTTAAAAATGATATTTTCTCAATCTTTTTCTTGATTCCGTTTGTACGATATCAAAATAATGCTTATCTTTGTAATGTAATCAAAGAGATGATTACAGCGGTTAATCTTCTTCACCGAGAAAGCAAGAAGAAAAACCTAATCGGTATTCATTATGAGACTCGCAATTTCATTTAGAATCTGGAAAGTAAGAGTAAACTTCGAAATTCTACTCTAAAATCCAAGGGGAGGGAAACCTCCCCAACCGATTAGGATTTTGCAAATATAACGATTATGGATGAAATAACAAAAGGAAAACACGGTGGTACAAGAGCTGGAGCAGGACGAAAGAAAACAACTGCGAAACGCTACGGCTTTAAAGCCCCGGAGGATGTCAGTTCAATTCTCGAAAAGGTAGACGATAAGACTTCGTTTATTTGTGAAGCTATTTTAAAACTAGCAAAAGAGAAAGGAATGCTTTAGTTATTTATTAAAAAGGCAGCCTAATAAGCTGCCTTTCATTTAACTTCAATCCCAATTTTATTTACTTACATCCCAATCAAAAGAATAAACATAACCATTGATAGGTATATTTATAGTTAGGATCTTTCCTTTTTTCCTTTTAATGTTCATATATCCTATTATACCCTCATTAGGATGTACTGTTGTCTTCTTTAAATATCCTTGCCTTTTTATTTCCCTATCATTATCCATCATTTTGCCCAATGTTTGTAATTGGTAAGATGATGCCATATTAGCTTGAAAAGCTGCATTTGCATCATAATGGTTGGTTATTGTTGTAGAAATGGTACCATTTGACGAATACGATGTAGAATAAGACGTAGAATATCCGGCACTTCCTGCACTAAGCCCAGAAGAAAAGCCATATAAAGCCATAGCCCAGTTTTGAGACTTTCTTATCTTTTTCTGAAAGGCTTCATTTGTATATACTATTAATTGAGAACTATCTCCTCTATTAGTTAGTAAGTGAGAAGTAACATCGTCTGGCGTAAATATAACCGATGAATCACACTGATTCTTGATGTAAATCTCTATCCGGTAATATTTTCCATAATCATCTTTCGTTTCATAAGTCGTAAGACCAACGATAAAACCATTCGCATTTCTATATGCCCAAAGATTCCCATCATTATATTCTGTCATAACCGTAGAATCATTTTCTGACAGAATTAAAGTTTGTGCTTTGGATATTATTGAAATACACGCAAAAAGAAATAAACATATATATTTCATACCTTCAATATACAATTTATATAAGTTACATTATGAGATTAAAATGCAAATACGAAATTATAAATAATATGTGAAATATCCAAAAATAATCTAGCAGTAAAAATAATAGAGAAGAAAACTACAAACACTATCGCCTCATATTTCCCTTTTCTTTACCACATAACTAAATTATAGCTTATTCCTACACCAACATACCAACCGCCCGGATAACTGCATCCTGTCTGCAAGCCTAATCCCCAACGTTTGTTTTTCGGTTTAAGAGTGATGATTTCCTTTTCTCCGTAGACTTCCATGAAATCAAGACTAGGCTTATATCCACTGACTATTGCCCTGTAATCATTTGTCTTATATTCTTTGCTTGTTATCGGGATAAGTACCGGAACCGTATCTCCTTTTATGGTCTTATCGATAGTTGTATCTATCAGAATCGGTAAATATACCGTATCTGTCCTCTTTAGTGTCTCCTTAACAGGCAAAAGTACTATATCAACTATAGTATCCCGCAGTTTTACCGTATCTCCTTTCGTATAGACAGTCGAAGGATCGTGCGGATTACATTGCATCCACACGAGTATGCCAAGTAACAAGCATACTAATATCCAAGGTAGTACTTTCATGGTTTAACTACTATATTGCGTAAAAAGTTGGTAAATTCGCTCCGGACATCGAAACATGGACACGCTTTGATATATTCTACTGGTTCAATCTCACCATTTCCATTAATATCTGGAGACGTATCCCGGTGCCCCAATAACTCTACTATATCATATTCCCTACATAGTTTGGCTACAAGATCACAAAGGGCATTCTTTTGCACTTCGGTTCGAGTGTCTTTTGGATGTCCGCTTGCATCAAGTCCACCGATGTAGCAGATACCGATACTGTGTTTATTATAACTAATACCGGAAAAACCTTTTGTGTTACAATGCGCTCCGTCAATGGATAATGACCGACCGTTTTCTACGGTACCATCTAAATCAATTACAAAGTTATAGCCAATTTGATTAAAACCACGTGCCCGGTGCATCCGGTCAATATCCTTAGCTCGCAAGTCTTGTCCGGCACGTGTTGCCGAGCAGTGAATGATGATTGAGTCTATATCTTCTCTCTTCATATTCTTTCCTCCTATATAATTAAAATCAATATTAAAACTTGAATTAGTTGCCCGATAGCTCCACCGATTAATGTTGCCACAATATCAAGCCAATCCCATTTCCCACCCCAATCTCTGTCTTTAAATTCCATTCCTGCCGCCAATCCTGCCACAAATAAAATAGTAAATAGTGCCCCTGCTGGAATAGCATACAGGAGATGTTTAGGGCGATTACTTTCCTTGATCCAGTTCATTATTTACTCTCCTTTTCACTTCCGTTTTTTCTTTTTCGGATATATTCCCAATCATACTATTAATTTTAGTTCTGACATAGACAGGGATGCCGAAAACAGCTCCCGACCATATCAAGCATTGTGCAAAGAACCATAATACAGTATCATGAATGATACCTAAAGGCTCAACTAAAAAACCTGCAACTGACACCCCCACTCCTGCGAAGAGCATTCCCACAGCAGACCAAATCATGATATCGTCTCTCGTTTCCCTTTTCATTTCCTCACTCTTTTAACTTATAAAACATACTCGATAAGGCTTAACAGAGTCACAACAATGTTTATCCTTTGGATTATCTGATTCCTTAAATAACTCGTATACAATATGGAAATCCTCTATAAAAGCATCTGCTTTCCCACGTTCCTCTTCCCATCGCTTATTTTTGTTATAGTCTGGCAATATCAACGACCCGTTGTATACCTGCGTTTTCAGTCCTGTAGATGTGCTTTTTTGGTCCGCTATCTTCATATATCGCACAAACGCATAGTAACATAGGATCGTATAAAGAGGAACTATATTGTAGTTTTTCCCGGCTATTACGATATCTAACGAATAATTAGAATCAGAATCGGTTCCGGCAGGGATATCACTCTCTCCTTTTCCACCTCCTAGCTCACTCGATACCGAAAAGAATGTATCACCGCAAAGAGCTACTTTTATATCGAGCTTATCTGCCTCTTGAATGCATTTGTTTATCTCTGTGTCCTTAACATCTGCTGCGATATCAAAGATTTCACGGAACTTCTTGATTACTTCGGAAAAACTATTCATTTGGGTCTGTTTTAACGTTTACTATCGAGTTAGATTCTTCTAATTCGTTATAAATTTCACATACTTCTGTTGGAAGGTCTAAGGCACGCGCAATTTCCCGACTCAACTTACTACGAAGTTTCGTCACAGAACGACGATAAACTTTCTGCATTTCCTTCACGACCTCGCCGGACGCATTGGAGAATGAAATCAAAGACGAGTCAACCAAAGGAATAGGAATATTGTAGGCTTGTGAAGCGATATCCTTTTTTAGCGGTTCGTTGTAAGCCTTATACAGATTAGCGTCAATCGGTACGCCCAACTGGTCTACCTTAATAAATGGCTTATCAGTCAGAGCATTTTCATCACGGACCAATACCGCTGATCCTGCCCCTTGCGCTCCCATTATATCTTTTATCCCCTTAACAAAAGCGTCCTGTTCCTCCTGTTCGGTAAATTCTCCGTGAGAAATGATGCTGCACATGTGGAAACCACGTGTAAGCGTCCGTTCTACATAAGTAGAGTTCATCGCTTCCGCTTGCATCTCGGACTGGACTGAATGAAACGGAGAAAGCGGATAGGGCTTCGTAGTGAAGAAGTTTATGTACAAAAGCTGTCCGGGGTGATTCTCAATTCCGCCGAAAAACTCTACTTCATCCGCAAAGTTATCTGGATTGAACGCCGGATAGGTAACTGCCGTTTTATCCAATTGGGTAGACTTGATATTTTGACGATCCCAATTGTTAAACACTACGTACTTATGAATAACCGGATTCGTTAAGTAGTCTTTATTCAGCCCGGCACGGACGTATTCGAAAGGAACGGGATAAATCATTTTAGGGCGATAATCACCTCCATACTGGACAATTAGAGCGCACCCTCTGAAACGAGCTACGTCATATGCCAGCATATTCAGTATCTCGTCCATGTTATCTCCGTGGGCGTTCGTCATTTCGCCAAAAACACGGTTTTTAAAGCCTTCACATTCTATCGCTTCGCTCAGCCGTTCCACACTCAAAGAGGCGGTTTTGCTAGCATATATAAGTTCCGATAAAATTTGGGGGTATAGGTTTCCGTCCCCATACCCCACAATCTTTTCGGAAACCTTAGCGTTAACTTTGAGCGCTCTATCTACTATTACGTTTACTTTCTTGTGAGCTATCATATTAACGTTTCCTTTTAGTTTATTCCAGTTCCTTCATAATCTCGTCTACTAAAGCCTCCGGTGTTGTTTCTACTGAGGCTTCCGGTTCAGGATCAGCGGGGGTCTCCGGTTCTACGGGCTTCTCTTCTTCTGGAGCTTCTGTTTCCGGTGTTTGTTCCGGTTCAGGATCAGCGGGCAAAACGGTCGGTACGTCCTCCTGTGGTTCTATTGGACCTAAGTCCTCAAAGTAGGATTTATAAACCGGATTTTCTTTCATGATTCGTTCGGCGATGGCGTCCGTACAATTAAATGCACGGTAAACAACTCCGTCCGCCACATGATTGATAGATAGTCCCGGTTTCATTACGTAGCGAACGTGTATGCCCGTCAAGTAGTGATCCTCATACCATTTCTTCGCGTACGCACGATCCATATGGCACATAGGGTCCAGTTTTAGATGCGTAATACTTTTACAGAGATTCAAAATCTCGAACTCGTCCGTTAAGCGAATTAATTCGCGCACGGGCTTGATATCTTTTGTTACAGTTTTCTTTGCTCTTGCCATGATTATACAGTTTTTAAAGAGTTATACTGTGCCGCCGTAATACTATAATGGAAATCTCCGCAAGACCCGTCCGGCGTTTTTAAAGTAGCGGTTGAAACTCCGTCTGTTGAACTATCAGTTGATAAATCTGAGACCTCTAACGGCGAGTTACATCCCAAAATGAAATATTGGTTGTTTTTTGTTCTAATAGCAACCAAAAACGATCCAGAAACCAAAGCGATAATGTAGCTAACTACAGGTAACGATGAAAGAAGTTTCATGACTACTGATATTTCCAACATAGTAGGAGCATTGTCGTTTGCCCGCGATGCCTCCGTCACTTGAATAGAGTTTTTTACGGATTGAACGGTATATCCCCTGGTTCCGGCTTTCATTGTTACTACTGCCTGTCCTGTCGTAGAAGATACCGAGATACTAGAAACATCTTCGTAGTTCAATATTACGGCTTCTTCTACTCCGGCAATTCCAGAGATTAAACCGGGATTAGCGCAATCAAACGCTAAATCTTGTGCTATCTTCTTTAAACAAGCCATAATTATGATGATTTAGACACTAGAGTATTCCATGTAGCCTCAGTGATTGATGCACGGGCTTCTCCTAGAACGTTCTCAGGTGTGGTTAACGTAATGGCGGTATAGCCGCCGTTATCATTTGCTGATTCTTCCAGTCCGGATACCTCCAAACCGTAATTACAGCCATAAATACGGTAAACACCTGTTTCAACCATTTTTGCAACCGCCACAAGGCGAGAATTGAGAATGGTATTGATAAACACGTTTTCCGCACTCGTTTTCTTATACACGGTAAAATTAACCGATTGTTCCAGCGCATTCGGGGCGTTTTCGTTAATTCTTTGGGCTTCTGTAGCATTTGCACCCTTTCGGATAGACGCTACCCGGATAACCTTGCCCGAAACAGTCAACGTGATAGTAGCGATACCGTTGGCGATGGAGATAGATTGGATATCTGAGTAGTTAATAAGCAACAAATCAGCTATTCCAACTGCTCCACCTAAACAATCGTAGGTTATTGCACCCGTGATATTACTAATACATCCCATGTTGTTAAGTTAATTTATTAGCTTCTAAATACGTCCAAACAGCAGGTAAAGCAACTATATTGCGATCCCCCCTAGAGTTATCCGGTGTTTTCAGCGTTACGGTATCGAAACCGCCAGCCGCCGAAGTATCTCCATCCATGCTTGCCACTTCCAGCCCGGTATTAAGTCCGGCAACTTTAATGTTACCGCCGTCTTTGAGTTTTGCGAAGGCTACGTAATTCCCGGATAGCAGTGATTCCTTAATCGCTGCACCGTCAGAAGTCTTATCGTAGACCGTGATAGTAACCGTCTGTTCCATTCCGGCTGCACCGTCCAGTGTACGCAAAGCGTCCACTACTTTTGCGCCATTCTTGTAACAGTCAACCGGAATTGCCTTTGCACCGGATACAAGGACGATAGAGTTTAATGTCACGCCATCGCCACCCATTACAAAAGAAGACAATTCCGATTTGTTAACAAGGTACA
This sequence comes from Bacteroides sp. HMSC067B03, assembly GCF_001811315.1. Taxonomy (NCBI): domain Bacteria; kingdom Pseudomonadati; phylum Bacteroidota; class Bacteroidia; order Bacteroidales; family Bacteroidaceae; genus Bacteroides; species Bacteroides sp. HMSC067B03. The sequence goes on from NZ_KV804368.1 coordinate 28,190, forward strand.
GCCCAGCCAAACCGACTGAGCCGCCCGCACACCCAAAAACGATAGCCTTATTTAATTTCATACATGCCATAGTTTTCGGTATTAGTTGTTATGCTTTCGCTTTTGTTGCAAGTTTCAAAATAGACGGAATAGCTACCATTACGTCCGCAGCAAACACAGTTGTAGAGTAATACTTGCGGTCTTTCGCATCTTGAATGAACGGTTTAATGTTCACGCTTGAATCTTCCAAAGCGATTTGGATATTACGTTTCGGAGTAAACGCGATAAACGCATCTTCATCTGTTGCATCTGCGATCATAGACGCAGAAACATGAGGAAGTTCATTGATCTTGTATCCTTCTAAAGTGTACACAGCTTTTCCGTTCTCGAAATGCTCCTGAGCAGTTGTGTTGTCCTTACTCTGAACTAAGTTCTTAAACAGGCGCATTACATTAGAAGTCACGAAGAACTCGCTAAGTTCCTTTTGATCGGGACGTTGTGAATCAATAAGTTTCTTCATGGTATCCTCTACGCTAGCCGTAGTCAACTGCAAAGGAAGGATAGTTTCTGCGCTGTCCTTCATTTGCTTAATGAAACCACCATTTTTGAAAATATTGTAAGCAACATCACCTGTCTTAGTTCCGTCCAGCCATGCGAGACGTAGCAAATCAGCCTCCAAAACTTTCAGTACTTCCGAAGCCATGAAACCTGCCAGTTGAGTTTCATCGAAGTCATCCGACAAATGAATACCCTTAGCTACCATCTTCCCCCACAAATCTTGTAAACAAACAACGATAGGTAACTCCAAAGGCTGGAAGTCATAGTACTTTACATGATCGGACATATCTGTGTACTCATAAGTACCTTCACATCCAGCAGACTTACGAAGTGCCTTATCTTTCGCTACAAAAGTAACAATAGGCGTTTTATTGTCAAGTCCAGAGAGAACGGTTGCACCGCGTTCCATTTCGCCAACCAGCCCGACAGTCAAAGATATGACGTCAGCCAGTGAGTTAATATTCAGATTATTTAAATCCGTAAATGTCATTGCCATAATTTATAGTCTCCTATGATTTTAGTGTGATTACTTTTCTTTTGCGAACTTAACCATCGCCTCCCGCGCTTTCTTGCGTGCTTCCTCGTTAGAAAGCTGCGTTTTTTGTGCATCTGTTTTCGGTTTGCCTCCCACCGTACGAGTTGCAACAGGTGGCGTTTTCGTTTGCTTGGAAAGCATTGTTTTAATCTCACTCAAAGATGATTCAAGAGCAGTTAGACGCTGAGAAAATTCGTCCGGTGTCTTGGTTTCTGTCTCCGGTGTTTCCTCCGGCTTTTCGTCCATGTACTCTTTGAACTCGGCTATCTTGCCATCTTTGATCACGAGAACGATTTTTCCCTCTTCCGGGATATCAACGGTGATCTCACCATCTTCCACGGCGGTTCCGTCCTCTTTTACTACTTCGTCACCTACGGCTGCCTCTTCTCCTGCTGCCTTAATAGTGATCTTTTCACCATTAACCGTTTCTACGATTTCCTCTTTAAGCTCCGTTTTCTTTGAAAAGGTGCTGATAATGCTTGATAAAAGACCCATTTTATTCTTTGATTTTTGGTTATTAAAAAGCGAACTTGTCGCGGCTGGTAAGCCTACAAGGTCACACGTGAATAATTCTTCAAAACTCGTCACGTCCCATGTTTGGTTCTCTTCGTTCCACACCTTAGTGTCTAGGTCTACGACTGAAACGCCTAGCATTTCCGGTTCCTTTTCAATCATGTCCTTCATAAATCCTGCCTCCTGCGGATAGTTCTTTAAGAGAGCTTTCGAAAAGGTCAGATCGGCGTAGACTACTCCGTTTTCCTCAACGAAATTAGAGAAACTACCGATGTACTGGTCTAGCAGATCGTTACCGTTGTGTGTCCGGCGAGAATGGATAGGGCGAATACTACCAGCCACCACAAGGGACGCTAGCGATTCGGGCGTAATAACGATTTTCCCGGTTTTTAATTCACCGTTAACTTCATCCGTCCAATCGTTTGCGGTCGGTCCCGCCTCTATAATTCGTATTTTCTTGAAATCCATAAATTAGAGATTTACTATATAAACCATTCTATATTATAAACTATATTTCAACACAAAAATAGCTGTTACAACCTACTTACTATCCGCAAATTGTAGCAAATACGAATTAGCCCAATGCGGAATCAATAACAATTGTACGATTTTGTTGTACATCGGTAATATCTTGGACTGAAACTATCGGATTTGGAGCATTCTCTACCCCTTCTACAAACGCAAGTGCGATAGCTGCCACTGTTTTGTCGGACAAATCAACTGTTTGCTTAGACATAGACCGATTAAGATTCGTATAAGATTGAGTACTGATAACATCGAATCCTCCCCCCTGTGCATATCGGTAAGCATTAGAATTGCCAAAAGACCGTCCCCCGTATTGCTGATTAAGAGCAGACAACGCATTTATAGCATGAGATGCACGTTTGTTGAGGATGTACATATTCTCGCCTCCTTCCGCCTCGAACTGCTGCCCGTTTGATCCGGTGAACGTTACACCGCCCTGTGAATGCGGAGCACCAAACACGGTACCACCTTTGGCAAACTTCTTAACGCTGGTGTTAGTTTTGGGAATATCTTCTTTTACTTTCATAATCGAAGCAACTTGTTTTAATCCGGCAGCGATCACGATGGCTGCTTGCGCTACTCCCCAAATACCACCCTGCGCAATAGCCTTAGATGCACCTAAGTATGTGTTAATCGTAGCCTGCGCCAGAGCGAACGCTTTTCCGGCTTCCGATTCCTGTCCCATGATATTAGAGATTTGCCCGGCGATATCAGCTGTCATTTGCAACTTGGCGTTTACCAGTTCCTTTTCTCTCTTTTCCCGTATTTGGGCGTATTTGGATTCAATCAAAGAAATGTCCGCCCCAGTCTTCTCAGCGTTCGCAACTTCCATTTGGTATTGCTGCTCTAGACGAAGGGATTCACGTTCGAAGTCACTAGTTATGCTGGCTTCCTCGATGGCACGTTTGTTCTCTAAGTCCATAGCTTCCGTTTCTCTCTTCTTAGCGGCTTCTTCGGCTTCTAGGGCGGCTACCTGTTCTTGGAATGCTATCCGCTGTTCCAGCTTGATGTTATCGAATTCCTGTTGCGTGATAAGCCCCTGCTGTAACCTGTATCGCTCCTTTTCTAAGATAGCTTGGTTTAGCGCGTCTTGGTCCCCTAGTGCCTTCTGCTTGTCTACTATACCGATATTGGATTCACGGATTTTCAACTGTAGTTCGGTTATCCCGTTCTCGTAGCTTTTTAGAACTTCCGCCTGTATCTTCTTAGCTGTTTCAGCAGCTTTCTTATCGGCATCCTCCTTCGCTTTCTTGGCGTCTGCCGCTGCCTTCTTCTGAGCGGCGGAGTATGATGCTGCGGCAGCTTTATCGGCTGCTACTTTCTTATCAGTTTCAGATTTTTCAATACCGGATAACTGTGATATCAGTTCCTTCCGTTGCGAAGCGTACTGGGCTTCTTTTTCAGCTACAGCGGCATTCGCTTCCGCAACTGCCCTTAGCTCTTCTTTCGTGGAATAGGCTTGATTAGCTTTCTTTTCAAGAATAGAAGCACTTGTCTTTAACAAATTGAGTTCTGTCTCTTCCATTTGCTTAGATATGCGCAAGGCTTCTTTTGCAGCTGCCGCCCTTTCTGCCGCCGTTTTGGATTGATCTGCTACTAAAGCCTTCTGTTTCTCTAGTTCTCTTCGTTGCTCTGCTAATGGAATTATAGCGGCGGTTTCCGCACGATATAGTGCGTCTTCTTCCGCTACTAGCCCCTTCGCCGTATTGATGGATTTTACGGTTTCATCCGAAATAAGACCAAGCCAGTTATAAACCTTGATATAAGCCTCTGCCAGCCATTCGAACACCTTAACGACCTCTGAGAAAAACAGAGCTATGGCATCAAGTACCCTCGTTATAATAAACTCCATTGGGGCAAGGATGGTCTTAACGGAGTTCGCCAATTCATCGTTTCGGTCCATCAACTTTCCGATAACAGAGATCACAGTAAGAATAACCGAAGCGATAGCGACAAAAGGATTCGCCATCAATGCAGCGTTGAACGCCTTGATAGAAGCAATCCCCCCAGACATACCCTTGACCATTTGCCCGGTTGCGCCTGTCATTCCGCCTAAATTAGCCGTAGCAGTCTCTATGTCTTCTGCGTAGTTACCCACGTTTCTACGGGTATCACCTACCCCTTTCTCTAGGTCCTTCAATCGGTCCGATAGTTCTTTAGTCTGCTTGACTAGCTGTATTCCGGATTCTTTGGTAGTGCGTTCCTCCACGGACATTTTGTTTAATGCCTTCGTGTTCAACGCCAATTGTGCCCGCATGGATTCTACAGTTTCTGCACCAGCATTAACAATAGTGGTGTGCGCCTTGATCTGCGCTGCATTTTCAGAGACAGCCGTCTTCATATCGTTTAGCTTCTTGGTGTTAGAGATGATGTTAGTCTCCAGCTGCTCCATTTGTTTCTTTGCGGCTGTCTGATCCGTTTTGTTATCCGCATAAGCCTTCCGAACTTCCTCTAAAGCCTTCTTTTCATTGTTTAGAGTAGTAGTTAGCTGCTTCTTTTCCTCCGCTAGTTCTAGCGATTTCTTAATAAGAGCGTCCAAACCTTCTACGGCTTTCTCCGTTTTGAACGATAAATCTAGTAATGTTACATCTTCTGCCATTATTTTTGTCTTAATAAATTAATTTTAGTTAGTTTTACCTTACATTCCTGCGTGGAAATGTTGTAGTCCGTGATCGACCGGACATAGAAGAACGCATTTAACTGCTTAAACCACACTATCCCGTTCTCCTTATAGTTGTTTTCGATGTGATAATAAGGTATTTTAGCCTTAATTGTCACGTCCAATGCGTCCGAAAACAGCCCGTAGTACTTCTGTAGTGACTGCGTGTACTCGATCGACTTGAAGTATTCTACCCAAGTAGACCCGCTTCCCACCGCTCCTTTACGAATGGCGAATCTAGGATACGTACCGTCTTGAGGATATGGGACATTGGATTCCACGATGTCTCCCTTAGCCGTGAATGATGCCTTAGAAACCTGCAAACTTTTGAAGAAATCCCCGATCTTGAACACTGCGGTGTTCGGGAAGCCCTCGGAATCCTCGATCTTGTCGGTTGACAGGTAAAAGTCTGACCAATCCTGCCGGAACTCGTTGAAGGTTATCGGACCGTGGTTCCGATCTACGTTGCGGGCATCATCAGCTATCAGTTTGTACACGTTGACTATGACTCCCGTGTTGCCGCTATCGTCCACGTTCAGCGTAAATTTCCACCCCCACTGAAATATCTTGCATATGTCGGTGAGATACGTTATGGCATCCGATACTCCGCAGTTTCCAAATTCCTGCGTAAGTCCTGCGGTATTCTGAAGCGATGTTATCTTTCCCGACAGGTTTACGGCTTCATCCGGTGACATGAATGATGGCGGAAGCGCATCCAACTTATTGTAGTCATTGATGTCCCTGCTGATATACATCCCGTGATACGTGTATATCGGGATGTTGAAAGTAGTGGACACGTACTTGTAGCGTACCTGCGTGATATCATTCTGATCAGCGTCCTTTTGGAAGATGGCGATCGTCTGATTGTTGTCCACAGCCTTGAGGACCACATAGTTCAGCATTGTGCCTACCTTAGACATGTCCAGCGTGATGTAAGCGTTGTTGTCCATAGTGACCACAGCTACGGTTGATGATGTCACCCCACCCGGTGCTGTTATGGCTGTCCGGGTATCGTACTCCTTGATGTCTAAGAAGTTCCCTCTAAAATATTTCGTACCGTCGTCGGTCTCGGAAGCGTACCGCCAAAACACGGTAACTGACTTGCCTACAAGTAGATCGGAAATACCTATCTGACCCTTGTTCTCTATGATCAGACCCGGTGCATATCCTCCGTAGTCAATAGATGGGAATGACACGGGAGTAGGAGAACCTAGTGCTTTCGTGATCAAATCGCTAGCTCGGAAGAACCGGGTATTGCCCACATTCGAGTCGATGAGCGTAGCCTCCACGACTTCCTTCGGCAACTGCGACATCTTAAGGTCTGACTGAGAAAGGGCAATGCTGTAGCTCTCCTCATCGCAGGTCACCTTAGCTTTGAACCGCTTGTTGATCGCTGTCCCGCCTATGTAAATCCTAGCCTCGTACTTCGTATCACGCATCACGTAGCCGAAGTTGCGCATCTGATAGAAGATACCATCGTTGACCCGGTTTCTCGGTGCTTTGATGTTAGCCGAGTAGGTACGGGTAGATTCCCCAAACGAGTAGGGAGATGACGCATTGATGGAGAGTTTGACATCTGTCTTAGTCAGACCCTCCAAGAATGTACCGTTTATCTGTATCTTTATATCCATGTTAGTATTGGAATTTTAAAGTTGCCGTTCTCGCCAAGCCGGATGCCGTATACTTGACTCCCGTAGTCGAGGAACACCGCATCTTGGTGTCATGAGGAACACCGTCCAAGCCTCGCACCGTCACGTCCGGAGACGTTGACAGGACATCAAGAGCGAACTTGTTAGCCTCAGTCAGTTCGAATACGCAGGTCAACTCCCGCTTGGTTACTGTGCCACCGTCCAAGCCCTGTGTGATCGTAGGCTGCGTGCTCCAATTGTTGCAGGAGATCGCATCGTAGGACCCACACGAGTTTAGCCATTTCAGTGTAATAGCTCCGCATGCGTGCACCTCTTCCGGATAAACCTTAACAGCAGCTACGGACCCATCCGGATTCTTTATCGTAACCTTCTTGAATTGACATGCGTCCGGAAGACCGCTACCTTGCACATAAGTCGCTTTATCCACGGAGCCATCTTGATAAACCATATCCAAGTCATAGACCCGATCGTGGTATTGGCTGTTGATGAAAAAATCGTCATCCAGCGTATGCGCTAGCGGTGCTCTGCGTCCCAAGTCATCCCGGAAGTCCGTGTCATATTTTGATACCCGGTTGATGTTATTCCGGCTGGCTAGGTTCATTATGGGCATCCGGAACATCTGAGTCTGCACAGCAGCAGTTAGGTTAGCCCTGTGAGTTATCCCTAGCTCCACAGTATACCCGGCTATCCGGTCTTTGTATGCCGGGAGAAGCGGATAGAAGTGAGATGCCACATCGATCTCTATCCCATTGACAGGTTCTAGGTTAGCCACGTAGAACGAGTCTAGGGAGGATCGGCATTGCACATAGAAGTATACTATGATGTCCGTAGGCAGATCCGTAACGATCAGCTTTAATGGGATGTTGTCCCAAATGGACAGACATCCAGGATAGTTGTAGACCTTGCCATCGGGGATGTCTACGTTCAGACCTATTCTTGGTACTTGTACTTTCATTGCGTTAATATTGTTAGAATTTTCGCCTTTATGATCTTGTTTATATCCAGCGTCAGCCGTTTCACCCGTTCTGGATTAATGATGTCGGAGACTACCCCGCCACCGTTGAATTTGTTAGGAACTTTGATGCCGTCCCGCTTCATCACATAAGCGATGGCGAAAGCTGCTTCCTCCGGGATGTTTGCACCAACCGTCCGGTTCTTGTCTTGAATCCACTTTTTAATGGCGGAGACAGGCGGAAAACTCCCCGCTTTCCTACCCTGCTCCATCTGTACGACATAATGCGGTGCAGTAATAGTTACCCTATCACCGAGATCGTTTACTTTTAGATCACGCCCAAATTCACCAGACGCTACCAAACCTTTCGAAACATAAGATTCGAAAATTTCCTTTTTTATCTGTTCTACAACCTGCAATATCTCCTTATCCATAGTTCAATAAATCATCTGTTATAGAAAATGTTACACTCCAACCGGACTTCATTGAGTCATAGATATTCTGTACCTTCTTGAAACTCAATCCATCCACATCGAAGTGACACACAAAAGCGGACATTAGTTTGTTTAAAGCCAAATCGGTACGCATTAATGTATCAAGTTCGGCAACGTTATCCGTAAGATAGTACGATTTATCTAAGCACTGTAATACTACATTATACTTCCGGGTGGCAGGAGGCAACTTAGACATACCACCGTCCGGGACATCAAACGTTAAGAACATACCTGAGATGTCATTCACTAGCTCGTTAATAGTAGACGTATCTCCGAAATAGATAGGCAAGCCGAGTTTCACGGCTTCCCCATCCATAAAGTTTAGTATATCACTGAATATCATGGTAGCTTTATAATTGCGTCACTATGACCATTAGAACACATACACGACCCCGAATCAAAGTCGTACCCCATTACGGCGTTACCCTGCAAAACAATATCCCCTTCTTGGCTTAAGTTCCGGGATAACACGGCATTGTCGTACATCCGGATTTTAACTCCATTAACTATCAGTGTAGCGGACCCATAAGGAACTACGATTCGCGGGGTGGGGACGTACTCTAGTAATAGCCTAGAACTAGGAACATCGGCGGGCGTAGTGTTAGCCGTAGGCGATTTTCCTATGATCCACCCTAACAAGGCTGTTTTGATGTTGCTAGTAGGAACATCCGGAGTAAACTTTGTAACTGCGTCTAATGTCCTAAAATAGTACTGATACGCGCCAAAAGGTGGAACGTTCGAAATAGCAGAGGCGTTTATCGGTCTTTTAAGACGTACCCATGACAGAGAGGACGCTTTAAGATCTTCGTAGGTTTTGCCAGCGTCGGCTGATCCACCCGATAAGGTCCCTTGTTCCCAATAATCCGGAGTAAGAAGGGTATCACTAGGGTCCTTCCGATCCAGCTCGTTCGTAATATACCGGGATTTCTTAAACTCGGTGACGTACCGAACTTCTGCCAATGGTATGTCGGAATCTTCTATATATCCCGTACCACCTGCGGCTTCGGATTTTTTCAAGATAACCCCCACGAAAGCAGCCCTACTCGGATTAACGATCCATGACTGTGACCAATTAGATGTACCAAGATATGTACCATCGGAAGCATACACATAGCATTTAAACCAATATCCCGAATTACATGATACCTTTTCGCCAAAGTCTATAGGTATAACTCTTTTAAGCCTTCTACGGTCGACGTCGGTCGGACCCGGGGAAGGATTTTTAGCAGCTTCCCACCCTTGTGGTATTAAGTTTTCGTTTATACTTCCCTTTTCCCACTCATTAATATCGAAATAACGCTTTTCGTATTTCTGTCCGATCACTTGAACATCGCCTCTCACCGTTACGCCCGCACCTACGTATCCGCTACCGGAGATTATCGGATACTTTGTGTAGTCCGAACTTTGTATAAAAAGACCTTTAGAAATGAACTCTTTGACGGTTATAGCAGAGTCGTCCTCTTTCCGGAAGGATGCAACAAAGTACGGGTACTCATCTTTCAGCGTTGTTACATCTGTCTCGTAGGTTTTAGCGATAAAAGCGTCATCTAGATACAATACCGCTTTCATCCGGTAATTAGAAGGAAGAGATGGAAAAACGGCGCCTCTAGTAGACAGCGGTCTTTTAATTCTCACCCTATTAGGGTCAGCGATTTTATAAATCTCATAGCTACCGGAGGAACCTACATTATATCCACCTTGCTCAATGATATCACCGTCTAACTGAATATATACGTGAGCCTCAGTAAGACGGGCGGTATTATCTAGATTCTCCGGTCTGCTGATAACTCCTGTTAACTCATTTGCAGGGGCTAAACTAAACAGGTCGTAGTGTCCTTGCAAATGACTACTGCGTGACGTTCTTCCTGCTATCGCTTTCCCTATATGCTCCTGCGCGTACGAGAAATCTATGTTTTCGTACGTATCGCCTAGAACTTTGTTGTGGGTAAACATTGCTTTCGGAACAATACAGTTTCGTAAAATCAATCGATGTTCACCTGTTAGTGTAGTTCCGAATGTATCATCATCTACTCTTAGCAAAGGACAATCATAAGCCGAGATGAATGCGTCCCGGTATTGATTACTTCTGAAAGAATCTGCTAGATACTTGGTATACTCTAGATGTTCTACGTTTCTGAATGTTCCATAAGGTTTATAGTCCTGTCGGTCTGTTTTCGTGTACATAGTCGTGTTGATCAGCCCGCCAGCCAAGAACCGAAGCTGCGTAACGTTCAAGCCGAAGTTATCCGTAGGCATTATAAATTCGGAACCGTCCATAACATAAACGCCGGATGCAGATTCGGGGCGTAGGTCCATGAGAAGGGAACCGCTAATGTGACCGATTACTCTAGCACCGGAAGCCTCTAATTCTGCCGGAGTTAACGTAGGATTTCTTGCGTAGGCTACCATACACGTGTTATATACCGGGTGCGATAGTTTATACAATGCGGATGTTGCCGTTTCGCTTTCTCCTGCATAGGCGAATCCGGATGGCGAATCATTATAATAAGCCCAATATATTCGCGCATTAAATCCCTGCGGAACATAGATATGCGTATCTTTTCCTATTCTAAGAACGGCGGTGTTCCGTACAAAATTGTCGGCGTCTACGCGCATCGTAGCACTGGTAAATAATGTCCCTTTTGGCGCGTCTTGATTAAATCGTCCCTGCTCAAACGGGAATGCTTTCGTATTTGTAGCAGGACCGCAAACACAGTCCATAAAAATACCTATAAAGCTGTCCCGCACAATCATGTCACACTTGGAGTCTGCCGAAAAAGCTCTAATACTGATTTGTCCCGGAATTTTAGTATTTCCGCTAAACTCCGTTATTCCATCGGTGTGAACCGGATTCGAACCGGAATTGAAATTTCCTATAAAAGCATTATCTTTTATACGGATATCCGGGCGACTGGAGATATCTCCGCCCGCTATCCAGCATTCGCCATCCTGTGAAAGTTGTTCTTCGGAGGCTATCTTTCCTCCTATATTCCCTTTTGGGATGAAGCCGCCAAGAGAGTAAACGTCTCTCTCGGCTACTATGAACCCCGCTGAATTAATTGAGTATTTCTTTCCCATGATTATTTAGTTTTAGATTTTTGTTTCTCTACTTCATCATGTCTCTTGCTGATCGCTAGAATAGCATCTGAGTAGTTTATCTTCTTCGCATCTTCGAATGAGCAGTTAAACAGTTCGGATGTGATCTGTACCATTCCTAGCACACTTTTAGCTTCTGTGATTGGATTCGATTCACCGGAACCACCTCCCCCCGGTAACAGTACACGTTCCAGCTCGTCAGCCTGTCCGATCTGCTCTACAATGTACTTCGTCAGTTTCACCATATCAGCAACAGTTTCTGGTACATATCCCCCAGTCCATCCGCTAATACGTTCTAATACTGTTTCAGCTCTGCGTGCTTCGATCATCTGCCAGAGAGTTACATCTTCAACTGATGGACACGTATAAATGATCTGTCCATTACGTGTTACCCAGCGGGAAGGTATTAAGTATTCCGACATATAATGCAGAAGTGCGGCTTCATCTTGCGAAAGACTCTCCACAGCATCCGGTTTTAGGTTCGCTATACGCCGTAATTGCATCAAGCGTTGATATCTACTTGTCAAACGAACAAACGTCTTCCATAACCAACGAAATGGGGTAAATAGGCGATATATCTGATATCGCACATATCCCCGAAAGGTTTTAATTTCGCTTTTCTTCATCTTTTCTTTGTTTCTTGCCGGGACGATACTTGGCGATCAGAAACTCAGTCGCGTATCGTATAGCGTCCATAGCGTGATTATTTTCGTCTACTGCCTCGTTCGTATCATAGAGTCCGGTCATCTTGTCAAATACATACGAGTAATTATCTGCTTCGTCCTGTATGCCTCGACTACCTTGTACAATGTGCATTTTAAACTGTTTCACTTGTGAAATACCTGCCATGATTGATCCTTTTCCCTTTATACATGGAAATATGCGGCATCCCAAACGAGAAATCTCAGCAATACTCTTCGCCTCTTGATTATCCGCAATAGTGGTAACTTTATGTAGCCCATTCTTGCGCAAGACATTCGCAATATCCCAATTCAACAGCCCTGTAGAGTATGCGATCTCTTGAACATAAAGATCATCTTTATCGAAGCCAACTTTTACAATCACCGTAGGATCACCAGAGAAACCGAAGTCAAGACCAAGACACCATTTACAATTCGCAGGAAACTCCGGCACAATATCATATTCAGGATATACCAGTCCTTCGGTTCCTCCTGTTTCACCAAGTCCGAAGATTCGCCACCAGTTTTCATCAGCCTTATTTCTCTCAATCTCTTCGATCTGCTCCGGTGTCAAATATGGATTATCCTTGTAGGTGCTGACGATTTCCACCATGCCGGGACCCTTGAAATAGTCGTGTGCCCAAAACTTCTTAACCGGATTAAAGTCTACATACAGCATCAAACGAGTACGAACCGCCATTTGCCGGAATACTTCTTTCGGGACCCTCTGTGCTTCGTTTACAAACAGGATATCACGTGCAGGACCAAATACTTTCGCAGCATTCTCACAACCGAAAAACTCTATCTGTGATCCATTAGGAAAAGTGTAAGTCATTTCGGTTAAATTCATTGCCTTGCCATTCCAAAGACCTTCATCTTGCAACATACGTTTGAAATCGCGAAACATACCACGTTTCACTCCCGGCATTGTATCAGTTACACACGATATGAGCAAAGGAGCTTCTGACTTCTCGGCAATAAGAAAAAGCAACTGTAACATGCTCCACGTTTTAGAAGATCGAGTACCACCCCGTGAAGATACTCCACGAATCACCGGATTTACCGTGGCTTCTAATAGCCTGTCAAAAACATAGGTCGTTTTCATTGTCCAGAGTCTTCTGTTTCCCCCTCTCCTTTCATCTTCCGTTTCTGCGATAGTGTGGAGAGCTTCTTAATATTACTAACCGATTCTTCTTTCAATACTTCGACCTTCAATGTTACTCCTTCCGTCTTCACATCGGTTCCAGTTTGTTTATTACGCCAACGATCAGGAGATATATTTGTAAGCAAGAATATAGCAGCACCAACATTCGCCTCTACATTCTTCACTGTTACTATTTTCTTCTTTACTTTCTTCCCTTCATATTCGGTTTTAGTTTCCTCAAATTCATATCCGCAAGCAGCTTTTGACAGAGATTCAACTAACCTCTGCTCTAGCTTCTCCTTAAACTCATTTTTCCCTTTTTTTATAGCATCCGCAAAATCCGCATTTTCAAGCCAACGATAGTATGTTTGAGAGTCTATGCCGAAATGAGCGCAAAAGTCTTTCAACCTCGCACCGCCATGCTCCATTAGCCCATTTTCAGCCACCCATTTAGAGCACATTTCAGTCATTTCCTTTAAATTGTACGCCATGCTATAATCAGTTTTATATCAATAGCAAATTTACCCGATATCACTCTTACAGCCATGTCAAATTGTATCAAGTACAGATTTACGGCGTTCTTCATCGTATATCGTATTACACAGCTTGTATTTTAACGAAATGCTCTCCATCCATTCATTAGGGTCTTGTGCAGTTCTTTCTTCTTCCACGTACTTCCAAACTCTCGTGGCACGCTCCCACCGGAACAAAGCCTTCTTTAAATTCTGGTAGTGATTAATCCTGTAGACCTGATTTGTATATGAGGCATAAAAATCCTTCTTCACCTTGTCCAAGCCATCCGCTTTACTCTCCCAATCATTATGACTCCCTATCACAGGATCAATAAAAGCCAGCTCTTTGAGGGGGGCTTGCTCTTTTCTTCCATTCCTCAATCCTTTCACGAATTTCTTTAAACCTTCAAAGTTCTTTGTAATATCTACTCCGTTGACATATCCGTTCCCATACCGATCCTTAATGCACCTTACCCCTATCTGCATTAAATATGAATATACTACAAAGGCATGGACATTTAACATTACCCCGATTTCACGTACATTCACCCACGTTTTTTCATTAATTTTTCTCTCCATACACGATAATTTAAAAAGTAAATAGTATATTTGCTACATCATCGTGTTGATTAGGGAGAACAAAGCTTTTACACCCTGCTAGTTCTCCCTAATTTTTTTACTCTCTTCTTACTTCTAAGATTTTCCCGGTCAATCTTTCTTCCCCACATCATCGAGTTATACAGGGAGACAGCATATAAAAAAAGTTCCTCACTACTTGCAAGGAACTCTACTTTTGTAGCTTCTTTTATTGAATCAGCATACAAACTTTGATTTATGTGATTATCCATTTGGTTTCTTCTTTTCTCTCAATTGTATTCTAAGATTCTGATTGAACAATCTAACTTTCTCTCTAACGAACAGATATCGTTTTTTTAGCTTTATGGCATCCTCCTTTGAATTACATTCTCCTCCTTCAATAGTAAAGTATCTACCATCTCCCTGCTCTTCCATAACATGGTATTTATCTTTCCTACGTCTAATACGAATATTCCCTACCATGAGCCCCCTTTCTTCCATCTCCTTACGCATAGCTATTAACTTCTCTCGATAAGTTGATTTACTAGAAACTTCACCTTCTGAAAGTTCCTTTTTTAGAAGATTGCCAACTACGATACCACTAATAGCCAACTTCAACTGGATTGCCTGACCTTCCAAGTCATCATCTTCCACCGTGTATTCTGTACCTTTGAGCTTATTCCATTGTTCTTCTGATAACTTTCCACCAGCAAGGAACATGAGAGTAGAGACATCTTCTCGCTCTAACTCTATTTTTACTGTTACTTTTTCCATATTTCTATATTGTTTTTAATCTCATTAATAGCATTATTTTATCCCATAATATTAGAAAAGCATTCCAATAATCTTGAAAGCTGAAATAGTACCAACTCATTTGTATATACCATATAAGCAAATACACAAAAAATAGTGTAGTCCACAATGGAATAAATAACCAACGAAGTATTAGTCTTATTTTATTCATGATTGTTCAATTTTAAATTTCAAACGAATAAATTAACTCTTGATAGAACTAAAATGTATTTGGAAAAATAAAAAAGGTTGTGTCAATGTTTTGACACAACCTCCTCGTATACTATTTTTCAAAAGATATTCAATCTTTTTTCATAACAATATTTTCATAATCTGCAAAGTACTTCCGTATTCTTTGAACCTGCGCTTTAGTTATGCTTTTAAAAAGAAAAACTTTCTTTGTCTTTTCAACTCCATACGATGCAATAAGTTCCCCAAAGGATGTATTCATAAATACAGTTGGCACAGATTCGACCTCGCACATATTTAAAATAAGGGTTTCCCCATTATCTATAGCCTCTTTTGCTATTTTAAATAATAACACACCTGCTTCTGGATATTGATTATCCTTCAGTATGTCTTTTAATAATACTACATTTTTCATATCAAATCATTATATCGTCCAACATTTCTTCAAATGTATCTATACATATATCAAAAAAGACCAAAGTCCCTTGAAAATTATAATCTATTAGATACTGTTTTACATTATTCTTAGCATTTGTACAAAATACAACGCCACTATTACTCACCATTCTTAACATACCATCCTCAGAAAGATTGGATGTGACATTATCCAGTCCAAAACCTTTGTTGTGCGTTTGAGATTTTGCAGAAACACCTATTTCCAAAGATTGTCTTATAGCTTCCGCATCATTCTCATAATTATATCCAGCTCTTTTTAATGTAAACGGAATACCTACGCCAAAGTCACAAGCAGCAACATGAATCATGTGCTTTTCCTCATCATAACTAATATAAGAGAATGCATTCTCGTTGGATTCTGAATGATCCGCAATATTGTTATATATTTCATCCAATGAAGTCTGAAGTCCTGTTAAGTCATATCCATCAAAACATGTTCTGCGGAAAAAGGTTGTAACACTTATGCTATATCCCTGAGCTCTATTTTTTACGACTTTCCACAAATTTAATATAGAACTGTTGTCAGACTCAATATGTTCACTGCTAGAGTTATCAAAATACAAATGAAATTTAAGCTCTTCTTTCAAAAAATCTACTATTTCAGCTCTAGCGTTAACTATTATATTAAATTTTAACCGATGCAAATGTTCGCATAGACATGCTAGTAATACAATATGTACTGGAGTAAATTCCTCCTTTTTTATATTACAGAAATTTAATTCTACAGTACGGTCAAGTGATAATTTTGGTATTTGAGTATGAATAGAATTTATCTGTTCTATCCAGTATTCTCTTCTACTATTATCTAATGTATAACTCAGGCTCATATCATTTACATAAATTACATAACACTACGCAAATATACTTATTTATTTGGTTATATTGTCTACATTACATTTTTTATTGTCGTTCCGTTTACCCATTTCACAAAATTATCCCAAACCATCTTGAAACAATCAATAATATATCTGAAATAAGTGTGACGGTGATTACTACACTTGTTTTAATGTCATATTAGCTCCTTTCTGATTTGTTATTAGTCAATTATCAAAATTTCACGATATGCAATGTCTATCTCATTCGTCTTCTCATTCTCATATTGTGCTTTCCACATTTTACCATTATAGAGAGCTGACGGTTGAGAACGAGTATAATCCATGAGTATTTCAAAATCAAGTCTACTCATCACTGCATGAGTATCATCAATTAGTATCAGGTAGGTTGGCGGCTGTTGCCAACACATCCCATAAGGATGCGTCATCGGTGGAATAATATTATCTTTATTCATTATTATTATTGATTTGAGCCATACAGAAGTTGAACACCTCCTGTATGGCAAAGTATTAGTCAACAACAAATTCGGTTATATTGGGAACGGCTTGAATACCCTCCATCACTTCTACGCTTGTAGGAGTCACAATTGCAGTTACATGAGGATGGTAATTTTCACACAGGTACTTAATCAATGGCTTAGCCGCCTCTTCTAGTTCTTCCAATTTCTTTTTGTTTTCTTGAGTATTAGTTTCCATATACAATTAATTTGGGTTTTACAAAGCCCTCCCAAGGCTAGTTGATTTGTTTCTATTTTTTCTTGTTATTAGTTAATTACTTTTGCCAACTTATTAAAAGCTTTCTCTTTATCAAACTTAATCCCATCTTTGAACTCTAATATCAACTGCCAAAGTTGTTTTTTGTAAACATCACCTGCTTTATAGTCAGTTTTATAATGACATTCCTGCGGGGTAGTCATTTCCTTAAATGTATTCATCGCATTAAGATATGTAGCTCCCCATTCTGTGAGTTCTACACTAACGGTGTCATTCAAATCTATTTCTATTAACTTACAAATCTCTATTTTGTGAGTTTCTTCCTTTGCAACAAGAGCAGCATGTAAGCTCTCTATCTGACCTTTTAGAATATCGATTTCACTCATATTTTTGCAGTTTTGATCGTCTCCCCGATATCAGGAAAACGTTTTGGTTATTAAATAAAAAAATAGCGATCTGATAGACCACTATGTTAATCATACTTGGGGATATTTTAATTTCTCAATAGCTTCTTTGTCTCCGTTGGCAGCACGTCTCTTAGTCTCCAAATACCAAGTATAGGGATTATACCCTTTGGGGATTGTATATCCGGCAGGCAATTCCCGTCTAGCTAATGCTTCCTCATTAATCTTTCGCTTTTCACATCGATCAATTTCTTTCTGTCTCTCTGGAATAAACTCTTTGAAAAAAGCATTTCCAATCCTTCGGGCATCAAATTGAGAAAAAGAGTTATCGTATCTTCCGGACTTGTATCGAGAAAAAAACAGCATTAGTTCTGATAACTTGTATATCTGAACAGACGACGCAAATGTCTGAGCAAATATTCCGATTCCTTGTGCTACCCCTTCGTCTTTACAAGAACTAGACCCAAATAATGCCAGTACTTGTGCATAAATCCACATTTCCGCATTGCCGTCTCCATAAACTTCGTCATACTTCTGAATCGTGGGACAATTTGAAAAATATGCTTTTTCAGGATTATGAGCTACATAAGCCCAATTTGTCGGAGAAAAGACACGCTCAATATCAGAAGGGTCTTTCCACTTCGTTAACCAAGCCTTGCTCTCTACGCTGACGCTCGGTAATGAATTGCTGCAAGGCATGGTCATTTGCTTCCTGCTTGCTTGTACAAGGTTTCTGATTGTTTCCATACTTTTTTTGTTTTAGCCATTCTTGATAATCACGTTCAGTACCAGAGAATACGACTCCAGTCCAATTAGATTCTATAGCTCGCTCTATTTGTCGGATAGCGAACTCTTCTTCAAATTTACCCAGCTTGTTTAATGAAATCTGCAAAGCATAATTTAGCTTTCCTTTCCATTTTGGAGTTTTCACAAGTTCCGTCCATGCCGACATAAATGCTATCGAAGTAAAAGGGTAAACTAAAGGCTTCGCATCTCCTTCTTTTTTCCTAGATCGCTTAGGCTTCTCGGGTGGGGTGCTCTCGTGCGTATGCGCGAGACTCTCTTCTTGTTTTATGTTTATATTATCTATAATAGGTGGAATTTGCGTTTCATCCTCAATATTTGCGGATGATATTGCGGATGATGTATTTTTATCATCCTCATTTTTTGCGGATGATGTTGCGAATGATATTGCGGATGATGTTGCGGATGATGTTGCGGATGATAGTAAATCATCACTGATACTTTTCATGAATGAATAATAACATCCTATGCGTTTGTCTTTACTGGATCGAAAATGAATAAGACCAGCGTTAGATAAACACTCCCTCGACTTGCGAAGAGTATTATCAGACATATCTAAATTCCCACAAAGAATATTACTACGAACGAAAAACACATCCTTCCACTTCATATCATTACAAATCGCTACAAGCTCATGATATAAAGCTTGCGCTGCTGTAGTAAGGTAAGTATCATCACGCACCTTTCGAAGCTTGGAAATTAGTTGATAACTATTCATTGATGTCTAATTGTGGTTTATTATAAGCCCCTCTTTTGATGTTTTCTTTGAGATAATTAATACATCTATCCACATCGTAAAAATCTATTTCTATCAATCTTTCTTTGAATAACTTATATTCTAGCCCAACAGCTTCGAGGTTAATTCTGATATTCATATCTTCGTCCAAAAACCTTTCATATACTTTATAACTTACTTCTCTCATGTCTTCCAAAGTAAGAAAAGACTTCTCATCGATAAAAAGAAATTCAGGATTTGGAATATTATAGGCTTTTATATATTTAAAAAAAATATCAACAGCCCAAACATTATCACCTATAGTAGGAACAAAATCCATGTTAAATGGAAAGATCAAAAACAACTTTCCATTTGCATACAAGTTAAATTCTACATTCATAACTAATATTCTTATTCATAAACGGAAATATCTATTTGCAGCACATTCATCAAAAGACTTCACACGCTCTATAAGACGCTTCTGCCTCTGTCTGAATGCTAAGTTATTATCGTACCTATTATGGCATTCTCTGCACAATCCTACGATGTTCTGAGGATTGGTATAATGTTCTGGATACATGCTCTTAGGAACCAAATGCGCAGCATCTACTGCTGGCTTGCCACATATTACACAAAAGGGGGAAAGCGACTGCTTTATTTTAGCAACCTCCCTGTTTCTCTGAGCTTGTTTACTACTTACCTGTTTCATATCTAATATTTATAGGTTTCTAATTAAAAGCCCCGAAGCATATTCTCCGGGGCATTACAACAACTTTTCAGCTACTTCATAGAAACACTTATAGGTTTTTCGGCGTCTTTCCGTCGTGTATAGCCACATCATTTGGCAGCCCGTAAACTTATATAAGTTTGTTTGTCTCTACTTCTGCTTCGACCATCCTAAAGGCTTGTGGAAATGGACGGATTCGAACCATCGACCTCCGCTTGTGGTGCTCTCCCGTTAAGCTAAGAATCAACTTGAGAGAATCGAACTCTCAACCTTCCACCACACACGGCGCTCTATCCACTGAGCTACATCCCCATGTTTGCCCGTCATATCTTCACAGACCGGACGAGCAGGTTAACAAAGTTATTTACCATGTTTCATTCTATGGCAGTCCTCACATAGAGTTTCAAGGCAATACAAGAAGTCTAATTCATGCCCTACTATAGAATATCCAGCTACGTCATAGGTCTTGTGATGAATCTCCAAATTGTATGTCTTACCACACATTTGGCATTTGTGCCCGTCACGGATTCGGACCTTGCGTTTTACTTCCTCCCAATAAGGATTATTCCTCAGACTCTTCCGGTATTTCGTCGGTCTCCCCTTCTTGTGTGCTAGTCTCGTCATTTTCCTCCTCCTTTCTCCACGGACTTTCCTCGATTGGAACTCGATGCCATTCGTGGCGTTCAATAGGAACTATTTCACCGTTATCCTCATTCACGAAATCTTCAATCCATTGCTCCAGCCATACATCTTGACCATCTTCCTCCCATACCTCGATTATATCCTCTCCTTCTCCGAATTGGCGGACATTCTTACGAGTATCTTTAAAATCAACGTTTGGCAGTTCATATCCCAATTCTTTGAATGCCTCTTGATTTTTTTCTCCGGAATTAAACAGATCGTTGTATTCATGCTTCGGAATTTCTTGAACTAATGCCAGACGAAAAGCGTCATTCACCCATGAGTAATACAAGTAATACCCCATAACCGGAATGCGGAAAGTATCGATCATCTTCAAAGGATAATCCTTCACACCTTTCTTTGCAAGGTTTACAAGGTCTTTAAACTGAGTATTTAAAGCTGAAATCTTTGCCTCAAATTCTTTCTTCTCGGTATTGAACTTTGCTTTCAATGCTTCGAACTGTGCTTCAAGTTCCGGCATCTGTTCCTCGGCAATCTCACCATAATTCGCACGGATAGTTGATATTTCATAATCATCCATCACCCGGTTAGCGATTACATCTTTCTCCTGAATGGTAACGAAACTCTCAGCAAGCTTCTTCTTTACATCGTCCATAGAGACACAATCAGAGAAAATCACTTCGGGAAATTTCACGGTGGTAGGGAGCTTAAATTTAAGTTCCTCCGGTACATAGTCTTTTAAATCAATCATTGTTTCTTAGTATTTAATTTCTTAAGCATTTTTTTGCACCTTCTACATAAATCCTGATCGGGAGATGTTTTAGGAGCATATTTCTCTATTTTATCAGAGCATTGTCTAAGTAGGCGCTCTATCGTTTGAATATCCGTTTGGCATAATTCCATTATTCAAAATCATCAATAGCCACCGGATGAAGCATCTTTTGACTCCATTCCGGGAGCTGCATATCAATAATACCTCTAGCTCCTTCTTCGGCTTTAGCGTCATATCCGGGAAACCATTTCTTATCGAAACAGTCTTTTACGATTGAGAGAGCATATCTATATTTATACTTACCATTTGCCAAATCATCGGGCGACCAGAAGAGAACAGCGACATCGTATGGTTCAACCGTCTGTAACATGATCATGATTGTTACATTAAAGTTTCGTCCAGTAACGCTACTCATAACCTCTTGGTACATTCCTTCTGAAAGCTCATATTTGAGCTTGGCACAATCATAGTAGAACTTGCCGAGATCGTCGGCACGTGTGGTCTTAAAGGAAATAACTGCGTTTACACCGATATTTTCCTCTACATTGAAATAATCCGGTCGGACCCTTACATTAAGTCCCGTTTCTTCATCCTTGCCATAGAACGATACTTCTGAGTATGCACCTTTCAAAAGCTGCTTGATGATGCCGCCACCATACCAATAATAGTTTCTTTCAAGAGCTTTAATTATCATACTCATTTCATCACTGATAAACGAGTATCCCAAATCAATGCACTTCTGTTTCTTATTATCACGAAAGTCTTTCAGATCACAGAAATTCCACCTTTCAGAAGGTATTTCTTCTTCGACATCTGGAACATAATTCTTATCATTCTGGAGCAATTCATTATAGAACTTAATCATTCCAAGCACGCCTTCTTTAGATGATTGGTTACACTTAGGTTCTACTTTGACAAGCTCGAATAAACGTGGTTCCAAAAATGCCATGTGGGCAAATGTCCCTAACTGAAAACAAGGTTTTTCTTTCTCTTCAAATGTCCTTTCGTAATCATAATAAAAGGATCGTGGAGTTTTAAGAGCATTTTTCAAATTGGAAGAGGAAATATGATCGCTTTTCAAATACATCTCCATAGGATCACGCTTTACTACTCCGTTAACGCTCAATTCCTTCAAATCAATATTAACAGGTGGCTTATTGCAATTCAAAGAGATAAAATCAAGCATCTCCTCTTTGGTGGGATAATCTTCCGGATTATAAGCAGAAGGGTTGAGTTCTTCCCCTTCTGCGCAATCGTCCAAATTAAAATCTATCATCCGGCAACAGGCAAGTTAACACGCAAAGGTTTTACAGACCAATTATCTGACTGGAAGTTATTCGTTTTGTTCTTACGCTTGCCCATGTAGGTTATTTTAAGAGGCATGCCACTTTTAAGTGATCCGTTCTCAATATACTGTTCAAGAATACCAACCAATCTACGAGAGCCATTTGTAACCGTCTGCACCGTACCATCTGCTGATTTCTCTAAGAAAGTAGCACAATCCAAATCTATTAATTCATCCGGACTAGTAGCACTCAATACCTTTTGAGGTTTGATTTCTACAAAGTACATTTTTCTAAATTCACCCGGTTTCTCTGGTGTCCAATAGTTTCCGCAAAGGTCAATCGGTAATTCTTGCGCATCTTCCAAAGAAGGAAGATCATTTTTACTTAGGTCTGCTGCTTGAATCACAAATGAGGATTCTCGTTCTCTAATAGCTAAATCGTCCATATTCATTATAATTAAAATAGTTAATAAAATAGTTCCCGGATACCGAACCAACGGACACCGGGATAATTCAAAACTTAAATAGCGGACTGGATACCGCACGGAGTCCTTTACTCCATGATTAGGATTAAACTATAAATTATTGATCTATAATCTCCCTCATTTCAGCTTTTGCCAATGGAGATAACATTTGCATATAATTACATTTGAATGCTGCGGATTCAAGTTCTAACACATCATACCGCACACTAGAACGAAGTTTACCATCTGCATCCTTATACCTTTTTACTATACCTTGTTTTACCCATTTTGTTACATTCCCTTTTCCGTATGAAATATGAGCTTGATTCTGTGATATAAATTTAGGTTCCTTGAAAGAATTTATTCGTTCTTCTTTGCGACCAATACCTCTTGCATAATCTATTAGATTTAATATAAATTCTTCGGGCATAGTCCTTTTCATAATTCCTCCTTTCTAAATAGTGGTTTAAATATTGGCTTAAGGATATAGTTATAGAACCAAATAGAGTATATAATACCTATTATATTAATTGTATAATTCCAATCATTTGTTTCCTGATCTATATCGTTAAAAGTGAGTATACAAGGAGCTGCTAAAATATTAAGCAGAACAATGTTTAATATCAACTTTCTCATAAACTTTATTTTTGGATTAATACTAGATGATATAAAATGAATCACAGTCCTTTCTACTTCTAGTTGCTCGTACCGAAGTCCTTGCATTAGATCGTACCCTACAACGTCTCATGTCCATTTGATAATCCGGTGTAACAGCTATTACCACAAACCACACAGAGAAAAATAACTCAATACCGTGCTTCCTAATCTCCTTCAAATCAAAGTTTCTTTTAGTCCTATCACATAACAGGAATAAAGTAAGCTCTACGTTATTGTTAATGCCTAACTTCTTATGAATATCCCTAATCTGTGCCTTTATTGTCCATATTGACTTTTGGAGCAATTCAGCTATTTCAGAAGGAGTATGCCCTTTTGCAACTTCATGTGCTACTTGATACTCACATTGAGTTAAGGGTTCCATCACGATATCCTTTTAATATTAAAAAACCTTGTTTTACCTATAAAGTATTTATCTCCAACGGTCTCTATTTCAATACCTTTCCGTCTTAGTCGATAACGAGCAGAACTCATAACACGATCATAATTACTATCTAAAACTCTAGCTGGTTCATTTATAGATAGCTTACTAATTGAATCTACCCAATCTCCTGTTATTGTCTTTATCCTTTTTGCCATAAGATTAATTATTTGATTATTATTAGTGGATAAGCCCGGATTCGAACCGGGAATGTAAATTCAAGAGCCTCACTGAATGGTTACAGAATGTCTGGCTTACAATCTTACTCTACTAAGCGTTACCAATTCCGCCACTTATCCAATTAAAAAGGTGCGCTATTCTCACGAACGGCACACCCTACAACACAAACACAAAATAAAACACGACAAAACAACTCAATACATCTCGATAGATGTATAAGCCCTAAGATTATTGTTACTAGTCAATTAATTTAAAAAAACAATTCCATCTGTCAATACCAAAGTTATTCCACTCATGATATTTGTGCCCTTTAATATCGGTTATACAATTATCATTTTCAGAAATGTATATATCTCCTTCTAAATAAGCTATTTCACCATCTCCATCATCCATTATTACTGTTTTTATACAAAGAAATTTTTGTCCTTTCTTTATTTCCATAATATTTCCCCCTAATTTATTTGGAGTCCCTTTGATCCATTCGTAAACCTCATTGGCGACATCTTCAATGTTGCCGCCAATTTGAGGTCTACATACAACTAATTTCATACACCACTTGCGCAATCTCATATCATTGCGCTTTCTAAAATACCGAACTACTTTTTTTATCATAATCATATCAATTAAAGTTAGTGCCCGCGATACCTTCTACGGATTCTCCCACGTATCGAGACGCGACGGGCTATATGTTGAATCACTTAGATAGCGTTATAGCTCGCCTAACCTGCTATATGCTTACTGATAAAGACTTTTCGGACTTCCAAGTGATATATGTAACTAATTCGAACCTTCAACCGATCACGGCATTCCTGCTACGGTTGAATTTCTTTTCGTATGAACCAATATGTCAAAGAACTATTTAATTTAGTAGTACTTGCGTAGAATATTCTCTACGTCTACGCAAGCTTTTTTATAAATCCGCCCGACTGGTTTCCCTTTTAGGGATTTCCATATTGTTATACTAAACCTATTGCTTATCTGAGTTTTGTTTAATGAAATCGTAAATAGGTTTAAGCATCTTCTTAGCCTCTTTTACAGTAGGAGACAAACTACCCCGTGTATAGATATGAAAGTCAAACTCCCTTTTCTTAGAAAACTCCCACCTATCTTGATAAGCATAAAACTGAACGGAATTAACATGGGGAGATACTTCGATAAATATCTGGGACCCGTTCTCTTTCGAAAAGTTCATGCTATCTATGATAGCCTTCTGAACTAATCCCATTACGCTGTAATTCTTCTTTTTCATAATCGTATATTAATATTATTTTAGTTCTTTGTACATCAGTCTTACGATAGTAAAAGTGATCAATAGAATAATGCTCATTATCTCCAAGAACTATCGTAGTTAGCATACTTATTGGCGAAAAACGCTTTCAACACATTACCCTGTTTAGACTCAATCGCTTTCGGCTTCAATGATTCTACATATTCATCCATAGCCAAACGAGCGTCCACCCAAGAAGTACGCAAGGCAGATTTAAGAGAATAACCGTACTGGCGTACATATACCCAAGCTCTCTGCATGATGGCTTTCATATTATATTTGCCGTTCTTTACTAGTTCATAATCTCTATTTCTCATTGCCTTACCTATTTTTAGTTATGTAAATAATTTGGTTTTATCGCACAATATTCGCACCTTTGCAGTGTTGATTGATTGATTGACATTGCAAAGATATCATCTTCTTGCGATATATCGCTATTTATCGCAAGATTTTATCGCTATAATAACAATAATTAACATTATGAATAAAATCAATATCGCATCTTTAAGGAAGTCACTAAAACTTAGACAAAAAGATTTCGGAGAGAAAATAGGCATTAAGCAAGCCTATTTATCAGAAATAGAAAGCGGCAAAAAACCTCTAACAGAGGAACTTTACAACAACATTGTAAACGTTTTCGGTATAGAAAAAGTATCTGAGTATTTTGTATCCAACGAAGCTAGCGATAATATTGCTAAAGCAAACATAAGCGAAGCAATACCACTCAACCAAAGCCATATTATAAACGTACCATTAGTGAGCCAATACGCACAAGCAGGATACCTATGCGGATATCAAGATGCCGCATACATGGAAACTCTCCCAACCATACCATTTATTATAGACCACGAAGCCAAAGGAAACTATGTAGCTTTTGAAGTAAGGGGAGATAGTATGAATGACGGAACCGAAGAAAGTTACTTAGAAGGTGACAGATTATTATGTAGAGAAATATATTCCCAATACTGGGTAGAATCAAAGCTACATTATACTAAATGGGATTTCGTTATTGTACATGAAGAAGGAATACTCGTAAAGAGAATCATAGATCATAAT
The DNA here is from genome assembly GCF_001811315.1 of Bacteroides sp. HMSC067B03. Classification (NCBI taxonomy): domain Bacteria; kingdom Pseudomonadati; phylum Bacteroidota; class Bacteroidia; order Bacteroidales; family Bacteroidaceae; genus Bacteroides; species Bacteroides sp. HMSC067B03. The sequence goes on from NZ_KV804368.1 coordinate 54,458, forward strand.
ATGGATAATCATACAATCACAATACATTCTTTAAATAGTATGTATCCTGACCGAGTGATTGATCTAGCAGAAGTAAAGCAGATTTTTAACGTTATAGAATTACAAAGACCTAGAAGAAGATAAGTATGGGAGCATGGTTAATCATATTTATATTTATTGCAATACTTGCTCAAATATATACCTGTAATAGATATTCGGTAATAAAGCGCAAATTTGATAGGCTAACAAATCAATATAACACTATCTTTAAAGAGAATGAAGAAAATAAGAAATACGTAGGCTTCTTAGATAAAGCTGTATCGGAAGCTAAATATTTCCGGGCAAAATATAATGAATGCAGCTCAGAACTCACTATGAGTCAGATTGAAAGCAAAAATTTATTGGAAAAGTTGCGAGAAGCTAATACACAACTTCAATACGAAAGAAATAAAGAACAGATCGAGAAAGACAAAATAAAAGCTAAATTGCTAGAAAAGAAAAAGAAAAGAGAAATAGAAAAATTAGCTCTCCAAGAGCTTATAGATGAAGGCGAGATATTTCCAGAAGCAAACAAACGTCCTCCAATACCAAAAGATGTTGTAGATACTGTTTGGAATAGAGATGGAGGAAAATGCGTTTATTGTGGATCGAATGAAAATTTGCACTTAGATCATATTATTCCTTTCTCTAAAGGTGGGGATACAAGCGTTGAGAATTTACAATTACTTTGCCAAAAATGTAATCTTGAAAAATCAAATAAAATCGGATAATTAAAAAACTAGCTTATGAAAAAGATCATTTTATTAGTATGTGTAATCACTGCACTTTGTTCATGTGGGAAATCAAATGAAGACAAAGCAAGAGAGCTTATCGAAGCCAAACTAAAAACTACGATGAATGACTGGGATAGTTACGAGTTTGTAGAAATGTCTAAAGTAGATTCTACCTTTACATTTTTCATGGATACAGAAGAAGCTAAAACAATCAAGGACCAGATAGCAGAAACTAAAGATCAAATAATGAAATATGATGTTTGGAAAGACTATCCCATACTTTACGGAAAAAGGACTAAAATAATGGCAGATAGTATTCCGATACTGGAGCAGATTAGAGATAGCCTACAAAATATATACGATACAAAAGATAAAACATATAAGGGTGATTTCAATGGTTATATTGTCAAGTTTACATGCAGAGGAAATAATAAAATGGGAAGTAAGGTCATAAATTCCACGATATATTATTTCGATAAGGATTTAACAAAGATCACGAATCAACATTCATTGGATGATTAGCCATATTCACCACAATGGAAGTAGAAAATATACCACTCATTAAAATTAGCCCGTCTAAAAAACGGGCTATTTTTATTCTCCCAATACGTAATCTATAACTTTTCTATTATTACGATCTATAATACTCCAATCTTTCTTTATATAGGTGTCGGTGACATCATGACCCGATTTATGATTCAAACACATGGCGACATCATCCAAAGATATACCACAATCATTTCGGGCAATAGTAGCCCATGAATGGCGCGCTGCATAAAGAGTCAAATCTGGTATTCCTAATTCATCTCCTACTTTTTTCAAATGAGCATTAACCTTATGAACAAACTGTTTATGTGTAGAATATCTTACAAAAAAGTTAAACGCACGATCTCCTAATGAATCTTTATATCTCTCTAAATACGGCAATAACTCAGGTTCAACCTTAATTGAGATAAAAGCCCGGTCATCACGTCTGTTCATAGTTTTTCTACGTTCATATTCTAATCGTCCATTATTAGGCACACCCACATAGTACATATCTACAGAGTTCATTCCAACCATGATAAAAGACATAATAAACACATCTCTAGCTAGCATTACTCCCGTCATATTATCGGGAACACGATAAGATTTTATTGCCCGTATTTGTTCAACGGTTAACGAACGCTTTCTAGTTATTGGATTTTTCGGAATCTTATATTTTGCAAATGGATTGTTAGCAATACGTATGACTCCTAAATCTTCATCATTATACTCCAATTTAGCCCTATTAAATATAGCCTGTATTTTAGAAGTATACAACCGGACTCCCGAATCAGAAATGTTCCCGATACCACGTTTTGAATGCAAACCTCTCAAATATTCATCATACTTCATCAATACGGATGAAGTTATATCAGAAAACTGTAAATTCCTGTTGCCTATAAATTCCTCAAACTTATGCACAGCAATACGATAGTTTTCCCCAGTTCTCTTACCTTCTTTCAGCATCTTCTCAGCAAAAGAATAGCCAAAATCAAAAAAATTCACCCCATCAGGTTTATTCGCAAGTTTCTCCTTCATCAACTCACACAATCCCTTTGCAGAATACAGTTCTATCGTGTGTCCTAACTTGGATAGCTCCTCCCTGATTTTTAGGACGTCTATCATTAACTGATCATAAATAGGATTATTTCGTTCTTTCAACTCGAAAGTCTTTTTATTAATCAGATCAATACCAACATAATGAGAAGTTGCAATATAAGCAGACTTCCTATCATGCGTAATTCTAATCTTGACATTCCAAGTATTATCTTCTCTTTTTTGATGTTTAAGAACTATAATCTTTACTGTAGGCATCGTTGTAAAACAGTTATTTTCAAATTTCGTTTTTCGTAAAACGTTCGTAAAACATTTGCGCAAATATAGCAAATTAAATTAGAAATGCTATAGTTGCGCAAAAGTAATAATAACAATACATTAGATGTATACAGCTATAAATCTTTGAGTTCCTTATATAATTTCTGTATGGGGAGTCCCATTATATTGTAGAAGCTGCCGGAAATAGACTTTACCCCTATATATCCGATCCATTCCTGCACCCCATAAGCTCCCGCTTTATCCATAGGCTGATACTTATCCACATAATACTGAATTTCTTCTTCGGACAAGGCATCAAATTCCACATCAGATGCAGCTGTAAAACTCTTCTGCCATTCAGTGGTCGTGAGACAAACGCCGGTAAAAACCTGATGCGATTTACCGGATAAAGAACGAAGCATTTCAACGGCTCCTTCCCTGCCTTCCGGCTTTCCAAGTACTTTTCCATCCAGCCAGACAATGGTATCTGCCGTAATCAGCAGTTCTCCCGGTTGCATAATGGCCCGGTAAGCGTCTGCCTTTTCACGGGAAATATATGCCGGTATCTCAGCGCCGGACAGATCGGCAGGATATGATTCGTCCACATCCGGCAATGTTCTGACCACATAGTCTACCCCCAAGCCTGACATCAATTCTTTCCGACGGGGAGAGTTGGAGGCTAATATAATCTGATACTTATCTAAATTTTCAAGCATGTTTTCAGTTACAATTTAGTTATTTACCAACCGAAGGCATCTTCTGCCATCCATTTACCATGAGCTTTCAACACTTGCTCCACCACATCACGACCGCAACCACGACCGCCATCTGCATAAGATATATACTTTGCAACCGACTTTACCTCCGGAACAGCATCTTTAGGACAACAAGGCAGCCCGCACTCACACATCACTTCCATATCTGGTACATCATCACCCATATAGAGTATTTCGTCATCAGACAAGCCGTATTTATCACGGAAGTCACGGTAATCATGGATTTTAACGGCAGAGCCCATATACAAATCCTTTACTCCTAATGCTGCAAAACGGATACGTACCGCTTCTGTCCTCCCACCGGTAATGATAGCAATATGAAGCCCTTTCTTTACCGCCAGTTGGATGGCATAGCCGTCTTTGATATTTACTGTACGCATCGGTTCTCCGGAAGGATGCAGCGGAACTGTTGTCGAACTCAGGACCCCGTCCACATCAAAAGCCAGCGCTTTGATACGGGATAGATCATAATTGATGGTGCTCATGGATACTTTTACTCATTAATTTATAAATTTCCTGCAATGCCGGAGTGTCTTCCAGCATAGAAAGATGTTTATTGATCACATTCTCGTCGTAACGTACAGCCGGTCCGGTCTGCGCATCACAAGGAGGCAGTTCATGTACTTTACGTGCCGTCTCGTCAATCAGAGGAAGCATCACATCAAAAGGCAAATGATACTTTTCCAGCAGTTCGGCAGCGAGGGCATACATGTGATTCGTAAAGTTACAAGTAAAGACCGCAGCCAGATGAAGGCTCCTGCGCTGCTCGGAATCGGCTTCGTACACCTTTTCAGAGAGCGTACCGGCAACAGCTTTCAACAATTCGACGTCCTCCGGCCTTTTGGCCTCAATAAAGAAAGGTACTTCCCGAAAGTCAACCGCCCGTTGTTTGCTAAATGTCTGCATGGGATAAAATACTCCGTAACGCTCCGCATAACCTTCCCAAATGTTCATCGGGATACTGCCTGCTGTATGTACCAACAGTGCATGTTGTTTCCCTTCAGTTATTTGAGGCAAAAGTTCTACGAAAGCGGCATCTTTCAATGAAATAATATATAATCTTGCTTCTTTCGAAACCTCCTTTAAGTCGGTAATATATTCTGCTTCTACCTCATCGGCCAGGGTACGTGCCGATTCCTCTGTCCGACTGTATACCTGCACAATACGGAATCCTTTCCTGTAAAGTGCTTTTGCCAGATTAGTCGCCAGATTTCCGGCACCGAGAAACACAATAGGTGTATCTTCTATACTTCTTTTCATTGTTTCTTCAACGTTTTGAGACCCAAAATAAAATAATTCCGATGATCAATAATGCCAGTGGCAACAGATAGCCGGACAATGAACCCAGCAATGACATCACCAGACCGATATTCATCACCAACCAAAGTCCCAACAGCACAAAACCAACCGACTTATCGCGTTTGAATATCAAAAAACAAATAGAGGCATACAACAATAAATTGTCCTTATTCATCACCCAAGACAAACCGATAGAGGCGAAAGGAAGTAGTTTATTGATCAGAAAAAGAGTTCCGATGACAATAAAGGTGACGGCAGTTGCCTTATAAGTATCTTTATTATTATTGGCTTTGACAGCTCCCATCGTTATTTTCCTCCGAACTTATTGATATGAATTTTCTCCCATTGGAGATGTTCTTCGTTGAATGGTTTACGTTCCATCCCTTTATGCCCGATAGCAATTACGGAAAGAATCTGAAGCTGTAAAGGAATATCCAGAATTCCATGAATAAATTCATCTGAAGGCATTCCTGTTGCGGTGAAACGCTCGCGAACCTGCACCCAGCAGCTGCCCAATCCTAAATCTTCCGCCTGCAACTGTATCATGATGGAAGCAATAGAAGCATCTTCAATCCAGACATCACTCGCCAACGGATCTGCCATCACGACAATAGCCAAAGCAGCGTCTGCGATGAAAGAAGAGGCCTGTTCCTTGCAATGAGACAGTTCTTTCAGCATTTCTTTATCATCGACTACTACAAACTGCCAGCTATTACTGCGCTTGGAGCTAGGTGACATCAAGGCAGCCTTCATCAAAGCTACGACCTCATCCTGAGTCAACTCCTCATCAGTAAATTTGCGCATACTACGGCGATTCTTTATCAGTTCACTGAAATTTTCCATATTATTTCCGTTTTCATTTAATTTATGTATGCAAAGATAACGCAAACCAACCGTAATCAGAAATGAAATTGTATCTTTGCACTGAGAAATATATTCATTATGAAAAAACGAATTACACAAGACGATTACATTAAAGCGAATCGTAAAGCCAGCCGTGAGGCAGAAATTAAAGAACACGGGCACCCCGTTTGTTACAAACGAGTACATGAGTCAAAGAAAGTATATAATCGCAGAAAGATAAAGGCAGCCGATAAAAAGCTGCCTTATTTTTTTGTACTCAGGATAGTGACGCTATGAGGCAGACATAGTGACGCTATCCGACGCTTATAGTGACGGTATCACAACAGGATAGCGTCACCATAATCACAGGCCACTTTCAACGGAACCAGAACAATAACTTTCCTATACAATACGAGTTAATTCTCCGGTAGTAGAATCTATAATAAATCCATAAACCTTCACGTCTGACGGAATCAAAGGATGGCGTACGATAAAATCGACAGTACCCCTTACAGACTTTTCGGTATCTTCAAACCCATCCAGCCAACTGTGAAAATCGACTCCACAGAAACGCATCATATCAATATAATCAGCTTTAATGCCACGCGCCTTCATTTTTTCGAGCATTTCTTCGCTATGCATATGGCATGCACCACAGTCTGAATGAGCAATCACCATTATTTCTTCCACACCCAGCTCAAAGATGCCAACCAGTAAACTACGAATGACGCTGCCGAAAGGATGGGAAATAACACCTCCCGCATTTTTGATCATTTTCACGTCTCCGTTTTTAATGCCCAGTGCAGCAGGAAGCAATGCTGTCAAACGGGTATCCATACAAGATAAGATCGCTATTTTTTTATCAGGATATTTATTGGTAATATACTTTTCATATCCTTTGTTCTCAACGAACTGTTTGTTATAAGCAAGTATTTCATCTAACATAATCGTAACGCTTTTAGAAATGTTTTGTTGATACGCAAAAATAAGAAAAAGTATGCATAAATAATAAAGCCGGACAGGAATAATTCCTGTCCGGCTTTATTATTTATAATCGATTATTAAGTAATAGACTAATAACCAGGATTCTGACCAAACTCTGCCGGATTATTAATAGCCTCCAGATACTTGGTAGGAATAGGACGCAGATAGAAATCTTTCTTAAAGCTTTCAGCAGCACGTTTGTTGTAGCTAGCCAAGCGAGTTTCAAAAGCTCCGTTACGTTTCAGCAAATACCAACGGGAACACTCACCGCAAAGCTCACGGGCATACTCATCGAAAACATAATTCAGGTCAACCTGTGACTCACTTACAGTACCGGCACCGGCACGCGTACGGAGTACATTGATATATCCTGCAGCATCTCCCTTATTCAGACGAACAGACGCTTCGGCTGCAATCAGGTAAACCTCTGCCATACGCATTATCATCACATCAATCGTTTTTTTCTGAACATTTGCACCTACAAATTTATTACCCGGCATATTGAACTTTGAAAGAGCCGGATAGATAGACAACCACAATGAACTACCCGTACTAGGTTTATCATAAGTAGCACGTGCCGTACCATTCTCATCATATAAGTCATATACATTAAGAACCAAGCCCGGATATTGAGTTTTTTCCTCTTCTGTCAAAGTCTTCAAAGAACAATAAATGGCATATTGATGAGCCTCAGCCGGATCTAAAGGCAGGGCAGGATGAAGGATGTTACCTTCTGTTTTCTCCTGAGTAGTTTTAGTTGTTCCATCTGTATTCCAGATAGCCAACTGACAGTAATTAGCGTCATTTGTACTATTGGATTCTAAATTAAAATGAGGATACACTTTCTTGCCTATATTAGATGCCGGAATACCAAACTTAGTAGCAAGCGTGCTTGTGATTTCTTTAGCACACACAGAACCTCCATACTCATAAGTGGCCCCCCATGCCGGTATGGAATAAGACGAGTAAGCAGAGATAAATGAATAACGAAAACGAGTGTCATTCATATCAGCCGCAAAACAGTCCATCAGGTATTTGGAAGGCAAGAAGATATTACTATTAGGACGACCATAAACAAAGTTTGAAGTTTTGTCTACCAATCCCAAATCCGTATACGTTCCTAAAGAAGGTAAGAAATGACGGAACATTTCACTCTGTGAGTAGTTACCATTAGTGTAAGCATCTGAATTTCTTTCAGCACCCGCAGCAATAAACAAGGCTTCTTTATTGTCACGATTATTATTCTCATTGAATACATCGGCAAAGGTGGGATGCATATACCACTCATAAGTCGCTTTGTTATTAATCATGGTTGTTGCTGTATCATAAGCTTTTTCCAGAAAGCTGACTCCATCGGTATCTTTCAAATCATAGCCGGCACCATTAATGTATGCACGGGCCAATAATCCCATAGCCGATTTCTTCGTAACACGACTATAGTAGTCACTGAAACTTACGGGTAAATTCTCTACGGCAAATTTCAAGTCTTCGATAATAGCAGCATAAATTTCGGGGACGGTGGAACGATGAGCCGCAAAAGAAATATTCTCACTGTCAGCAGCTTTCAACTGCAAATCGATATTGCCAAACTGTTCCACAAGATTCATATAATAGTAAGCACGCAGACATCTGGCCTGTGCCACACATTCTTTGATATCATTCTCATCTCCTGTTACATTCTCTGCTCCATCAATTACAATATTACAGCTATTAATGCACAGATAAGAATATTGCCACACTTTATAATAATAGCTATCATCGGTTTTCATGCCGTTATAACTATGGTAACGTTGATAACTGGAACCCGATTTCGGTTCTTCCCAAATATCAGTACCCGCTTCGGTACAAACCAGGTAATCACTACTTTGATAGATATTATTGATCAAGGCTGTATAACACGAGTTAGTAAATGCCTTATAAGTTTCCAATGTATAAGAACCATCGGAGAACTGCCCCGAGTTGTTGGGGTTCACTTCATCAAGACTGCAAGAGCCCCAAGAAAAAACTCCGGCAACAAGTAGAACTAAACTATATATCTTTTTCATATTGCTATTTTTTAGAAAGTTAAATTAAGACCAAATATGCAATCACGAGACAATGGGAAGTTAATGCTGCCGTTCATTTCCGGGTCGTAATTCTTCACATATTTGCTTGGCGAATAAGTAAACAGATTGGTCATTGTCGCATAAATTCTCAAGTTACTGATACCAAAACGTTTTGTAAGTTTACCAGGCAGCGTATAGCCTAATGTTACGTTTTTCAGTTTAAAGAATGAACCATCCACATAATACATAGAATCATATCCCTCATACGCACTTCTATCCTTAGTCTGGTCAATAGCATAGAACAAAACATTCTGATCTGCCTCGATTGTCTTATCATAGTAAGTAAAATAAGTAGGAATGTTATAATCCGGATTAGGTGAATATTTACCTATTACACTACCATAGTTCATCATCTGTCCCCAACGTGCGTAAAGGAAGATAGACAAATCAAAGTCTTTGTACCTGAAGTTGTTTTTGAAACCCAGCGTCCAGTCCGGAGTATTACGTCCTATTACCTGACGGTCATAATCCGCACGCACACTGTAGGGGTTTTCTGCAGTAATATCAACGCGCTCTCCTTCAGGATTCATATAGTAGTAACCATTTCCGTCTTTTTTCACACTAGGTAAATCCAGCTTAATATCACCCGGTTCGCACCCGAACAAAGCGGCAGTTTCTTTTTCGCTATACTGCCAAATACCAAGTACCTTATATTTATAGAAAGAACCGACTCCCTCACCTACTTTAAACACCATGTCCCCCTTCTTTGCATTGAACATCATATCCTGCCCATCAATCAAAGATTTTATTTTTTCTTTGTTAGCAGTAAATGTCACTGTTGAACTCCAAGTGAAGTCCTTCTTCACAATATTGCGGGTATTAAGAGCCATTTCAATACCACGATTTTCTGTTTCAGCAGCATTCTTATTCATTTTATAAGGAATACTGCCGTTATAATTACCCATAATAGAAGTTGGCAATGCTTGCGAAAGAATAACATCCGTTGTCTTTGTCTTATATAAATCCAATGTCAGATCAATACGATTATTTAGAAAGCTGGCATCAATACCAATATTCAAGTCATGGGTCTTTTCCCAAGTTAGATTGCGGTTAGTAATATATTCCGTAAATTTAGCTGACGGAACAGTCATACCACCCAAAGAAGTAGTTACATTTTCCAAAGATGCCATTGAGCTATACTCAGCGATACCGGCAGTAGTTCCGGCAACACCATAACCGACACGCAATTTCAAGTTATCCAGCCAGTTCTTTGTTCCAGCCATGAATGCTTCATCTGAAATTCTCCAGCCTACGGAAACAGCAGGGAACAGATTCCATCTGTTGTCCTTTGACAAACGAGAATCTGCTTCATAACGACCGGAAGCAGAGAACAAGTATTTACCTTTATATGAGTAATTGACACGTCCGATAAAGCCCATTCCTTTGGACATCAGATATTTGCTGCTCAGTTTCTTATTATCAGCATTCTGTAATGCATACCACAACATATCATTCGTTGCCGGATTCTCACCATAGACATAATACTCCTCACTCTGATTATAATTCCAGGAGGTAACACCTGTCACAGTCAGGTCATGATCTTTATTAAAAGTATTGTGGTAAGCAACGATATTTTCCCATTTATAATTATAACCTGTCTTATTGGTAGCTTCACCATACGCAACCGTACTACCTTTCAACACATTATAAGAACCTTCTCCCATAAATTTACCTGAACGGGATTGAGAATAACTGCCACCAAGTTGAGACTTAACAGATAAACCTTTTACCGGTTTCCATTCAAGATAAGCGTCAACGTACGCCTTTCCTGCTTTTGTATTGTTCTTATAAACCCCATCCTGTTCATCTGCCAATGGATTCGGGTCTGATGATGAACCGGGAATCGGGAATTCTGTGATAGAACCATCTTCATTGTAAGGAACGCCCAAAGGTGTAGAGAACAACGCTCTTTCTAAAACCGCATTCCGCGAATTCTTGTTGGAGAAAGATGCCTGAACATTAATACCGGCATTAATCCACTTATTGATTTCCTGATCTATACGGACACGGGTAGAGTATACTTTGTAGTTATCATTTTCGTACATACTCTTCTCATCAGTGTAGTTCAGTGAGAAATAAGCTTTCGTCTTCTCAGTCCCCCCTGCTACAGAAATACTATAGTTCTGCTTCAAACCTGAATGTAAAACTTCATCTCCCCAATTTACCCATTGGTTATTTTTGATAGCATCATATCTTTCACCAAAAATTTCTTCCTCATTCGTAGTACCGACAGGCTTATATGAATCTTTTATATAATTAAGATATGAGTCACCTGTACGCATTTTAGGAACTCGGGCACCCAAAGTAGTTCCGGCATAAGCATTGAAATTGATGACCGGCTTTCCACTCTTAGCTCCTTTTGTTGTCACAATAATAACACCATTTGCACCACTTGAACCGTAGATAGCGGTAGAAGAAGCATCTTTCAATACTTCAATAGATTCAATATCATTGGGATTCAATGTAGCAATATCACCCGGCATGCCATCAATAATATAAGTCGGTTTGAATGCACTGGAAGAAATATTACCATCATCATCCAACTGTAAAGAACGGGTACCACGCAACTGAACTGTTGGTGACGAACCCGCCTGACCGGAAGAATTAGTGATGTCCAGACCTGCAATTTTACCTTGCAACGCATCCATCGGATTCACTCCCGGATTCATGGTAATATCTTCCGATTTTACAGAAGCCACAGCACCTGTCAAATCACGTTTCTTCACTGCACCATAACCAATAACTACGACCTCATCCAAAGCTTGTGTATCTGGCACCATCTTTAGATTCAGCGGTGCATTTCCGGTCACTGCAACAGTTTGCTCTTTATATCCTATATAAGAAACAACCAATTCTTTACTTCCAGCCGGAAGATTAATCGAAAATTTACCATCAAAATCAGTAATTGTACCTGTGCTCGTACCTTTCACCACAATAGAAACACCAATCAACGGTTCTCCATTTTCATCCAAGACAGTTCCTTTCACAGTCTTTGTTTGCATGACGGCTTGCACGGTAGTATCATTCACTCCATTTTCTGCATAAGCAGATATGGCAGAGGGGGCACACAATAAAGTCAACCCCAAAATCATGGAAACGCGTCTATGCTGTGTCTTCCAAGCTTCAACAAATGCATTCTCTCTCATTCGTCTTAATTTAAAGTTAATATTAATTTTCTTTGTTTAGTAAAATACAATTAGAGTAAATCTTTTACATAGACGTTTCCATTTTACTTCTGTACTCACAAAAAGATGGCAATAATACGAAAATTCGCTTTTCCAACTCCTTTTTTCCTCAAATATATGAAGAGAACAAAAAGACAAACTTTAGGGTAAACCAACAAAATCTCTTTTTTTTTGTTGAATGAAGAATAAAAAGTGTAAATTTGTAATTGGATGCCACTTAAACTAACGACATATTACCGCGGAAAAGATATTCCCGACTTACCGGGGAATAACACATTCCATTCCAAGGAGTTGTTTCAGATCTATGAATCGACTCCAGGGTACACTCCACTGCTGATAGTGGCGACAGAAGAAGGCAGACCGGTGGCACGTCTGCTTGCTGCCATACGCAAGACCAAAAAGTGGCTCCCCTCCTCCCTTGTCAAACAATGTGTAGTATATGGTGCAGGCGAATTTCTGAACAACTCTCTCCCGGCAAGTAAAGAGAAAGAAGAAGAAATTTTCGGTGAAATGCTGGAACATCTTACTCAGGAAGCGTCGCGCACCTGTATTCTTATTGAATTTCGCAATCTGGATAATTCAATGTTCGGCTATCGTTTTTTTCGGAAGAACGACTTTTTCCCGGTCAACTGGCTGCGTGTCCGCAATTCTCTGCACAGTACACAGAAAGCAGAAGATCGTTTCAGCCCGTCTCGTATCCGGCAAATCAAAAAGGGACTCAAAAACGGAGCGAAAGTAGAAGAAGCTCATACGGTGGAAGAAATTAAGGAATTCTCTCGAATGTTGCACAAGGTTTATTCTTCACGGATACGGAGATACTTCCCTGCCAATGACTTTTTCCGCCATATGAACAGCATGCTTATCAAAGGCAAACAGGCAAAAATATTCATAGTAAAATACAAAGAAAAAATTATCGGTGGTTCCGTCTGCATATACTCCGGAGACAATGCCTTTATCTGGTTTTCGGGAGGAATGCGAAAGACATACGCACTGCAATCGCCCGGCATACTGGCCGTGTGGAAAGCACTTGAAGATGCCCATGAACGGGGATTCCGCCACATGGAGTTTATGGATGTAGGACTTCCTTTCCGCAAGCACGGTTATCGCGATTTTGTGCTCCGATTCGGAGGCAAACAAAGTAGTACCCGCCGTTGGTTCCGCATCAGCTGGACATGGCTGAATAATCTTTTGGTCAAATTTTATGTCTAAATGTAATCTCAAGATTACAAAACCCATCTTTAGCATCCATCCGGAGCATTTTTTATGCTTTATTCCCCAATAATTAAATGCTGAAATATTTCTTTATTAGACAAGAAATGTCTTTCTTTGTGCTGTTTTATGCCATATAAGCACATAATTAAACCATATAAAAAATATAGTTATGAAGATTTCACACATTGAGCATCTGGGCATTGCTGTTAAAAGCATCGAAGAAGCCCTTCCTTACTACGAGAACGTATTAGGTCTGAAATGTTACAACATCGAGACAGTAGAAGATCAAAAAGTAAGAACCGCTTTTTTAAAGGTAGGTGAAACAAAAATCGAATTGTTGGAACCGACTTGCCCCGAAAGTACCATTGCCAAATTTATTGAAAACAAAGGTGTAGGTGTTCATCACGTAGCATTTGCCGTAGAAGATGGCGTAGCTAATGCTTTGGCAGAAGCAGAAAGCAAAGAAATCCGCCTGATTGACAAGGCTCCCCGTAAAGGTGCCGAAGGTCTGAATATCGCTTTCCTTCACCCGAAATCAACACTGGGTGTGCTGACAGAACTCTGCGAACACTAATCATAAACTCTAAAAAAACAACAAGAACTCATGAGTAATCAACTTGAAAAAATTAAAGAGCTTATTGAACGCCGTGCCGTTGCACGCATCGGAGGCGGCGAAAAAGCAATTGCGAAGCAACATGAAAAAGGGAAATACACAGCGCGTGAGCGTATAGCCATGCTGTTGGATGAGGGTAGCTTCGAAGAAATGGACATGTTCGTTGAGCACAGATGCACGAACTTCGGCATGGAGAAAAAACACTATCCGGGTGATGGTGTAGTTACCGGTTGCGGTACTATCGAAGGTCGTCTCGTATATCTTTTTGCACAGGACTTTACCGTTACTGCAGGTTCACTGTCGGAAACTATGTCACTGAAGATCTGTAAGATTATGGATCAGGCAATGAAGATGGGTGCTCCTTGTATCGGTATCAACGACTCGGGTGGTGCACGTATCCAGGAAGGTATTAACGCTTTGGCAGGTTACGCAGAAATCTTCCAGCGCAATATCCTTGCTTCGGGTGTCATTCCACAGATTTCCGGTATCTTTGGTCCTTGTGCCGGTGGTGCCGTTTATTCTCCGGCACTGACTGACTTCACACTGATGATGGAAGGTACTTCCTACATGTTCCTTACAGGTCCGAAAGTAGTGAAAACTGTTACCGGTGAGGACGTAAGCCAGGAAAACCTCGGCGGAGCAAGCGTTCACTCTACCAAATCGGGCGTTACTCATTTCACTGCAAAAACAGAAGAAGAAGGTCTGGCATTGATCCGCACATTGCTAAGCTATATTCCTCAAAATAATCTTGAAGAAGCTCCATACGTGGATTGCACAGATCCAATCGATCGTCTGGAAGATTCTCTGAACGATATTATTCCTGATAGTCCTAACAAACCGTATGACATGTACGAAGTAATCAGCGCTATCGTGGACAATGGTGAATTCCTGGAAATCCAGAAAGATTACGCCAAAAATATTATTATCGGTTTTGCCCGTTTCAACGGCCAGTCGGTAGGTATCGTGGCTAATCAGCCTAAGTATCTTGCCGGTGTACTTGACAGTAACGCATCCCGTAAAGGCGCACGCTTCGTTCGTTTTTGCGATGCTTTCAATATTCCTATCGTATCGCTGGTAGACGTACCGGGATTCCTTCCGGGAACAGGCCAGGAATACAATGGCGTTATTCTTCATGGTGCTAAGTTGCTGTATGCTTATGGCGAAGCTACTGTACCTAAAGTAACTATCACATTGCGTAAATCCTATGGTGGTTCTCACATCGTAATGAGTTGTAAACAACTTCGTGGTGATATGAACTATGCATGGCCGACAGCAGAAATCGCTGTAATGGGTGGTGCCGGCGCAGTAGAAGTATTGTACGCACGTGAAGCAAAAGAACAGGAAAATCCGGCTCAGTTCCTTGCCGAAAAAGAAGCAGAATATACAAAACTGTTTGCTAACCCTTATAATGCTGCCAAATATGGTTACATTGATGATGTAATCGAACCACGTAACACTCGTTTCCGTGTTATCCGTGCTTTGCAGCAGTTACAGACAAAGAAACTGTCTAACCCAGCAAAGAAACATGGTAATATTCCGTTGTAATCTAACTTTTCACATTAAAACAAGAACGATTATGAACAAAACCAAAATCGGAATATTCTTTTCTTTACTGTTGCTGATTGGATTGACTTCCTGCGGTGAGCAAAAGTCAAACAATAAGCTAATGCTGAACGAAGTCCTGATAGACAATCAAAATAACTTTCAGGATGACTACGGTTTGCACAGTGCATGGATTGAAATATTCAACAGATCATACGGTAGTGCAGACTTGGCAGGTTGCTTGCTGAAGGTGAGCAGTCAGCCGGGTGATACAATTACCTATTTTATCCCGAAAGGTGATGTACTAACTTTGGTGAAACCACGCCAACACGCTCTGTTTTGGGCAGATGGCGAGCCCAATCGTGGTACTTTCCACACCAGCTTCAAACTGAATCCTGAAACAGCCAACTGGATCGGTCTTTTTGATTCCGGCAGAAATATAATTGACCAGATCGTAGTTCCGGCAAATGCACTGGGACCTGACCAATCTTACGCACGCGTAAGCGACGGAGTAGCTGACTGGGAAGTGAAAGGTGGAAGCAGTGATAAATATGTAACCCCGAGCACCAACAATAAGACTCTTAACAGCAATGCTAAGATGGAAAAATTCGAAGAACATGACTCTGCCGGCATTGGTATGTCTATTTCGGCCATGAGTGTAGTATTTTGCGGATTGATTCTTCTCTTCATTGCTTTCAAAGTTGTAGGTAAGGTTGCGGTCAATTTGAGCAAACGCAATGCGATGAAGGCTAAAGGCATCGACAAAGTCGAGGCGAAAGAGCTTTCACAAGCTCCGGGTGAAGTTTATGCTGCAATTTCTATGGCGCTACACGAGATGCAGGATGAGGTGCACGATGTAGAAGAAACGGTACTGACCATCACTCGCGTGAAACGCAGTTATTCACCGTGGAGCTCGAAGATTTACACCTTGCGTGAAAATCCTAACAGAAAGTAAATCATTCCCTAAAAAGATAAAACGATGAAAGAATATAAATATAAAATCAACGGTAACTCATATAAAGTAACCATCGGAGATATTGAAGATAATATCGCTCATGTAGAAGTGAACGGTACGCATTACAAAGTAGAAATGGAGAAACAACCGAAAACGACTCCCAAACCGGCAGTAGTGCGTCCTTTACCTAACTCACCGGCTGCACCGACTACCCAAGTAGTGAAACCAGCAGCTCCTTCTACCGGCAAATCGGGTGTCAAGTCCCCACTGCCAGGCGTTATCCTTGACATCAAAGTAAATGTAGGTGATACAGTGAAGAAAGGCCAAACTATCATTATATTGGAAGCCATGAAAATGGAAAACAATATCAATGCAGACAAAGACGGCAAAGTGACTGCCATCAATGTCAACAAGGGAGATTCTGTTCTTGAAGGTAATGACCTCGTAATTATTGAATAATATGGGAGATTTTATTAACTTTTTAGGAAATAACCTTGCCGACTTCTGGACTTATACGGGATTTGCCAATGCGACAATTGGGCATGTCGTGATGCTCCTCGTTGGTTTGTTCTTCATCTATTTGGCTATAGCCAAAGAGTTCGAACCGATGTTGTTAATTCCTATCGGATTCGGTATCCTGATCGGTAACATACCTTTCAATATGGATGCCGGACTAAAAGTCGGTATATATGAAGAAGGTTCTGTATTGAACATATTGTATCAGGGAGTAACATCCGGCTGGTATCCGCCGCTCATCTTCTTGGGCATCGGTGCTATGACTGACTTCTCGGCACTGATCTCCAATCCGAAGTTGATGCTGATCGGTGCAGCTGCTCAGTTTGGTATCTTCGGTGCATATATGATCGCATTGGAAATGGGCTTTGACCCGATGCAAGCCGGTGCTATTGGTATCATCGGTGGTGCAGACGGTCCGACGGCCATCTTCCTTTCGTCCAAACTTGCACCTAACTTAATGGGAGCCATTGCGGTATCCGCCTACTCTTATATGGCGTTAGTTCCGGTGATACAGCCACCTATCATGCGTCTGCTCACCACCAAACACGAACGTGTGATCCGCATGAGACCGCCACGTGCCGTTTCTCACACAGAGAAAGTGATTTTCCCGATTATCGGTCTGTTGCTGACTTGCTTCCTGGTTCCTTCCGGTCTGCCTCTGTTGGGTATGCTGTTCTTCGGTAACCTGTTGAAAGAAAGTGGTGTAACCCGTCGTCTGGCCAATACAGCCAGCGGTCCGTTGATTGATACGATCACTATCTTATTAGGTTTGACAGTAGGTGCTTCTACTCAGGCATCTGAGTTCCTGACACTCGATTCTATCAAGATCTTTGCTCTGGGTGCATTGTCATTTATCATTGCTACCGCTTCAGGCGTGTTGTTCGTTAAGATATTCAACATCTTCCTCAAGAAAGATAATAAGATCAATCCGTTGATCGGTAACGCAGGTGTATCTGCTGTTCCCGACTCTGCACGTATCTCACAAGTTATCGGTCTGGAATACGATCCTACCAACTACTTGTTGATGCATGCTATGGGTCCGAACGTAGCAGGTGTAATCGGTTCAGCTGTTGCCGCCGGTATCCTGTTAGGATTCTTAATGTAAGGAAGCAAGATAGTCCTGCCGGGTTTCCATTCGGAGACCGGGACAAAATACTGGATGCGGATATTGCATATAAAACGGCAATATCCGCATTTTTTATACGGTATACAATCCTTTATTCTGAGTTTCACTGTGTTATCTTCTCTTATCATTCCGTTAATCTATTCCAAAAACGCTACGAATAATTCGTAATTACAATATTTTTTAGCATCTTGCGTCTTTGTTACGACACACTAAAATAAAGATTTATGAAACGGATTATTCTTCTCACCCTCCTTTGTACCACCACCATATTGATGGCGCAACGTATAAATCATATTCAGGAAGCAATAGCAGACTACGATTATGAGACAGCACTCATTCTCATCGCCAAAGAAAAAACCACCATTCCCCTACTCTTGCAAAAAGGTAAAGCACAACGGGGACTTGGACTGAACGCGGAAGCACTTTCCACTTATCAGGAAATCATAGCCAACGATACAGCCAATACCCGTGCATACATTGAGGCAGCCGAATGCTGCCGGTCATTAGCCAAGAATCAACAAGCACTAAAATATTATGAGCAAGCACTCGATCTGAATCCGGAAAATAAATATGTACGTATTCAATACATCGGGTTATTATTATCTTTGCAGAAATTTCAAGAAGCTTTAGGAGAAAGTAGCCTGATGACAGAAAAAGACAGTTCCGCCATTGCCTTGCATCTGCAAGCGCAAAGTTTCGAAGGTATGGAAGAATTTTTGCCTGCTACAGGTTGCTACTATAATATACAAGAAAAATATCCCGACGACTATCTTGCTGCTGCCAAACTCGGCGCATTGAATATAGCCGGCTCTTATTTCGATGAAGCAATCGAAGCTACAGAAAAATATCGCCGGATTGACACGACCAATGTCGCCGTTAATCGCCAGAATGCACTGGCATATTGCCTGAATAAGGATTATCCCACTGCCATTCAACGTTATGAATATCTGGTGAGTCAAGGCGACAGCTCCTTCCATACCTGCTATTATCTGGGCATCAGTTATTATGCGGAAGAGAAATACTACGAAGCACATGACTTTCTGGAAGCCGCCCGAAAATATGATCCTGAAAACGTAAATCTACTCTATTATCTCGGGCGTGCCTGCGCCAAGACTTCATGGAAAAAGTCAGGTGTAGAGTATCTTGAGAAGGCAATTGACCTGAGCATTCCTAAAGACAGTAACATGACGCGGCTCTATATAGGCATGACCGACTGCTACAAAATGGCAGAGATGCCCAAAGAGCAGATTGAATCTATCAGAGAACGTTATCGGAAATACGACAAGCAAAATCATAAGTTATTGTATGATATGGCATTCATCTATTTCTATTCGCTGAAAGATAAGAAAAACACCGAACGCTGCCTGGAAACATTCTTAAAAACACGTCCGAAGGAAGAGAAGGAAGAAGAAGCGAAACTAAACGAAAGAGGTGAACTCGTCTTAGACACTAAGAATTACTACAATGCTGCTGCCAACTGGCTGAAAGACATTCAAAGTAAACAAAAGATAGAAGATTTCTTTTTGGGAGGAAATGTACCCGCTAAAAAAACGGAATAAACAAGTGAAAGCATAAAAAAGGCTGCAACCGTCAAACGATTGCAGCCTTTCTATTATATAAGGATAATCTCTGATTATTCAGCCAACTTATTGTCAGAACCCAGCACGTTAAGGATTTTGTGCTTGTACAGTTTTTCCATGTTGTCACGAGCCGGACCCAGATACTTACGTGGGTCGAATTCAGCCGGTTTTTCAGCGAAAGTCTTACGGATAGCAGCAGTCATAGCCAGACGAGAGTCTGAGTCGATGTTGATTTTGCAAACAGCAGACTTAGCAGCTTTACGCAATTCTTCTTCAGGAATACCAATAGCAGCTTTCAAAGCACCACCATATTTGTTGATCGTTTCCACTTCTTCTTCAGGAACTGAAGATGATCCGTGAAGTACGATAGGGAATCCCGGAAGTTTTTCCATTACAGCATCCAATACTTCGAAAGCCAATGGAGGAGGAACCATACGACCGGTAGCCGGGTCAATGTGACATTGTTCCGGAGTAAATTTGTAAGCACCGTGAGAAGTACCGATAGAGATAGCCAATGAATCGCAACCTGTACGAGTAGCGAAATCAATCACTTCTTCAGGGTCAGTATATGTGTGGTGGTCAGAAGAAACTTCATCTTCTACACCTGCCAATACACCAAGTTCACCTTCCACTGTTACGTCGAACTGATGAGCGTATTCAACAACCTTCTTAGTCAAAGCAACGTTTTCTTCATAAGGAAGATGAGAACCGTCGATCATAACTGAAGAGAAACCTGAATCGATGCAAGATTTGCAAGTTTCAAAAGTATCTCCGTGGTCAAGGTGAAGAACGATTTCAGGATGTGCGCAACCTAATTCTTTTGCGTATTCTACAGCACCCTGAGCCATGTAACGCAACAAAGTAGCGTTAGCATACTGACGAGCACCTTTAGAAACCTGAAGAATCACCGGAGATTTTGTTTCTACTGCAGCCTTGATGATAGCCTGCATCTGTTCCATATTGTTGAAGTTGAATGCTGGGATAGCGTATCCACCCTTAATAGCCTTAGCAAACATGTCTCTAGTGTTTACCAATCCTAAGTCTTTGTAATTAACCATTTTGTTTAAAGTTTATTGTTAGTGAATAAAAATTCTACGCAAAAGTAAGCATTATCCACCGAATAACGAACATCGGAAAGAAAAATATAATAGAAAAAGGTTTAAATCAATCAGCAAATATTCATCGACAAGCAGGTCTGACATTAGATTGTAATGTCCACCTAGCAAATAAACGACTAAAAGACAGTTATCTTCATCCTCTGATTATACATACCTTTATATATTATACAATCATTATAAAAACATGTATTATCAATAAAAAGCAGTAGTAATCTTGTTCCCGGAAATCACATAATTCATAAAAACAGTATAATTCACGGAAGTTTTTTCAGCAAAGCTTTTTCTATTTCAGAGAAATGTACTATCTTTGCGCTCTGAAAATGACCATTACACTATTTCTTACCAAAATAGTAACAGAATATAAATTAAAAAAACAGATACTGAAATGAAAAAAGGCCTTCATCCAGAATCATACCGTCCGGTAGTATTCAAAGATATGTCCAATGGTGACATGTTTTTGTCTAAATCAACTGTAGCAACTAAAGAAACCATCGAATTCGAAGGTGAAACTTATCCGTTGCTGAAGATTGAAATCTCAAACACTTCTCACCCGTTCTATACAGGTAAATCTACATTGGTAGATACTGCAGGTCGTGTTGATAAGTTCATGAGCCGTTACGGTGACCGTAAGAAGAAATAATTCAATCTTTCGTTAAGATGAAAAAAGAGGAGATTTCCAGCAGGAAATTTCCTCTTTTTCGTTTCAATCAGTTCTTATTCTTGCAAAGCTAAGAAATAAAGACTTCCATAAAAGCTCCCACCAGACCACCTAAAAACTATCAAATAGGACCTAAAAACTATCCGTGGATAGATTTTAGGTGAAAATCCGTCAATATCTCCCCCGTCACTTTTTAAAAATTCCTGTAAACTTGCATCATCAAAATATTTACAACGAATACTCACAAATTAAAAAGCAACGCATATGAAAAGTTTAAGCTTCAGAAAAGATTTAGTAGGAGTACAGGACGAATTACTACGCTTCGCATACAAGCTAACAACCGACCGCGAAGAAGCAAACGACTTGTTGCAGGAAACATCATTAAAAGCATTGGATAATGAAGAGAAATATACGCCTGATACAAATTTCAAAGGATGGATGTATACCATCATGCGCAATATCTTTATCAACAACTACCGCAAAGTAGTTCGCGACCAGACATTCATCGACCGTACCGACAATCTTTATCACTTGAATTTGCCGCAAGATGCAGGTTTTGAAAGCACGGAGAAAACATACGACCTGAAAGAAATGCATCGGGTAGTCAATGCATTACCCAAAGAATACAGAATACCCTTTGCTATGCACGTTTCAGGATTCAAATATCGTGAAATAGCAGAAAAGCTAAACCTTCCGTTAGGCACCGTAAAAAGTCGCATATTCTTCACACGTCAGAAACTGCAGGAAGAATTGAAAGACTTTCGCTGACAACTTTTAAAATTCAGCCCCTATATACAAACTAAAGGACCGTACCATTCTTCACAGAGTAGTGCGGTCCGTATATTAACTGGCTAAGGGGAACTATTACCAGGTAATATAAAAATGGTATAGTTAAGGGAATATACCATACCATTATATCATCTAATTTCCTGAAAATTATCGATTGTTAAATAGTACTATTCAGGAAAAATACTTCCTATTATCATATATAATATTCGGCAGGAAAAAAAGACGGTCCTGCTGACCCGTTGCACTACATATTACAGTCCACGAGGGATGAGATACAGTGGGCGCATTAACGCTCCACACGGGGGACAGAACCGTATATCTAAGGAAGCCACGAGCATATTCCCACATGCTCGTAGCTCAAATTCGAGAATTAAATTCTCATATCGCATTCCGCGACTGTAATACTAGTGCGGTGCAAAAGTGGGAATAATCTCTGATAAAA
This sequence comes from Bacteroides sp. HMSC067B03, assembly GCF_001811315.1. NCBI lineage: Bacteria > Pseudomonadati > Bacteroidota > Bacteroidia > Bacteroidales > Bacteroidaceae > Bacteroides > Bacteroides sp. HMSC067B03. Next base: position 76,792 of record NZ_KV804368.1, read on the forward strand.
TCAACAGAAAATGCATTTTTTATCTATAAACAATCATTTTCCTTTAATGTTGATACTAATTTCACATTTCTAATAAACCATTCTTTGCTGAACATAGTCAAGTGTCAAATTGTTTACTCCCCAAACAATGAACGACTTATGAAAAATATCTATGTGATTGCACTTGCAGCCATCCTATTGGAAGGCTGTGGGCAAAAGAAAGAGACGACGGTACCCGCCACCCGACCTGTAAAAACAACCATTGTCGAGTCAAGGTCAGTGATCAGAAAAGATTTCTCCGGCATTGTAGAAGCAGTGGAGTACGTCAAGCTGGCATTCCGTGTCAGTGGACAGATCATCAACTTGCCTGTTATCGAAGGAGAGAAAGTAAAGAAGGGGCAGCTGATTGCATCTATCGATCCCAGAGATATCGCGTTGCAGTATGCTGCCACCAAATCCGCTTACGAAACGGCTTCTGCACAAGTAGAGCGTAACAAGCGCCTGCTCTCCCGGCAAGCGATCTCTGTGCAGGAATATGAAATTAGTCTTTCCAATTACCAGAAAGCGAAATCGGAGTACGAACTGTCCACCAACAACATGCGTGATACCAAACTGACAGCTCCTTTCGACGGCTCTATCGAAAAACGTCTGGTAGAGAATTATCAGCGTGTCAATTCAGGAGAAGGGATCGTACAACTGGTCAACACCCAGAACCTGCGTATTAAATTTACCATACCGGATGTCTATCTTTATCTCCTTCGTGCCAAAGATCCCCGTTTCCTTGTAGAGTTTGATACCTTCAAGGGTCATGTGTTCAAGGCGAGACTGGAGGAATATCTGGACATATCAACCGAAGGAACTGGTATTCCGGTTAGCATTACTATTGACGATCCCTCTTTCGACCGGGATTTGTATGCCGTAAAACCCGGTTTCACTTGCAGTATCCGTTTCACAGCCGATGTAGGTCCGCTGGTACAGGAGAGTTGGACGATCATACCGCTCAGCGCTGTTTTCGGTGAAAGTGACGGTAATAACATGTACGTCTGGGTAGTCGAAGGCAACAAAGTGCACAAACGAAAAGTAGTAGTCAACGCCCCTACAGGAGAAGCGCAAGTGCTCGTATCCGAAGGGTTGAAACCCGGAGAACAAATCGTTATTGCAGGAGTATACCAGTTGGTAGAAGGAGAAAATGTTAAATCAATGGACTATTAAAAAAATGAATTTAGCAAAATATTCACTGGATAACACGAAGATCATCTATTTCTTCCTTGCCGTGCTGCTGATTGGAGGCATTACTTCTTTTGGAAAGCTGGGCAAGAAGGAAGATGCTCCCTTCGTTATCAAATCAGCGGTCATCATGACGCGCTATCCGGGAGCCGAACCGGCAGAAGTAGAACGGCTGATCACAGAACCTATCTCCCGTGAGATACAAAGTATGAGCGGTGTGTACAAGATTAAATCAGAGTCTATGTACGGACTTTCCAAAATCACGTTTGAGCTGCAACCCTCGCTTTCCGCCAGTTCCATACCCCAGAAATGGGATGAGCTACGACGCAAAGTACTCAATATTCAACCACAGTTGCCTAGTGGTGCTTCCACTCCGACTGTCTCTGACGACTTCGGCGACGTATTCGGTATCTATTACGGACTGACGGCAGATGATGGCTTCACTTATGAAGAAATGCGCAACTGGGCTGAACGAATCAAGACACAAGTAGTCACTGCAGACGGTGTGATGAAAGTTGCACTGTTCGGAGTGCAGACAGAAGTAGTCAATATCTTCGTTTCTACCAACAAACTAGTGGGAATGGGCATTGATCCCAAGCAGCTGGCCAACCTGCTACAATCGCAGAATCAGATTATCAACACCGGAGAAATCCGTGCAGGCGTGCAGCAACTGCGGGTGACCGCCAACGGTATGTACACCACCATAGACGATATCCGCAATCAAGTCATCACTACCAAAGCCGGACAGGTGAAACTAGGCGATATAGCCGTTATCGAGAAAGGGTATCTCGACCCTCCTTCCAACATCATGCACGTGAACGGAAAACGGGCTATCGGTATCGGTGTATCCACCGACCCGCAAAGAGATGTAGTGCAGACGGGTGAGAACGTAAAAGTAAAACTGAACGAGCTCCTCCCCCTCATGCCTGTGGGACTGGAACTGCAAAGCCTCTACCTCGAAAACGAGATCGCCAACGAAGCCAACAACGGATTTATCATCAACCTGATCGAATCCATCCTGATCGTGATTGTCATTATCATGCTGGTGATGGGACTCCGTGCCGGTCTGCTCATCGGCTCTTCGCTGATTTTCTCTATCGGAGGTACACTGCTCATCATGTCTTTCTTCGGTGTCGGACTCAACAGAACGTCCCTGGCAGGATTTATCATCGCCATGGGTATGCTGGTGGACAACGCCATCGTAGTGACGGACAACGCCCAAATAGCCATTGCCCGAGGTGTAAACCGACGGAAAGCCCTGATAGACGGAGCAACCGGACCACAATGGGGCTTGCTCGGAGCAACTTTCATTGCCATCTGCTCCTTCCTGCCGCTTTACCTTGCTCCCTCTGCTGTAGCGGAAATCGTAAAACCGCTGTTTGTGGTACTTGCCATTTCACTAGGACTGAGCTGGGTACTTGCCCTGACGCAGACTACCGTATTCGGAAATTTCATTCTGAAAGCCAAAGCAGGAGACGGAACGAAAGATCCATACGATAAGCCGTTCTATCATAAATTCGCTTCTATCCTTGGAGTGCTGATCCGCAAAAAAGCTGTCACATTGGTATCCATGGTAATACTCTTTATCATCTCGCTCATTATCATGGGAACGATGCCGCAAAACTTCTTCCCGTCGCTCGATAAGCCCTATTTCCGGGCAGACGTATTCTATCCGGACGGATATAGCATCAATGACGTAGTGAAAGAGATGAAATCGGTAGAAGAACATCTGGCGAAGCAGCCGGAAGTAAAAAAGGTATCCATCACGTTCGGCAGCACCCCGCTGAGATATTACCTCGCTTCCACTTCTGTCGGTCCGAAGCCGAATTTTGCGAATGTACTCGTTGAATTGACAGACAATAAATATACAAAAGAATACGAAAAGAATTTTGACGAATACATGAAAGCCAATTATCCGAGCGCAATCACACGGACCAGTTTGTTCAAGCTGTCCCCCGCAGTGGATGCATCCATCGAAATCGGATTTATCGGTCCGAATGTGGATACGCTTGTATCACTTACCAATCAGGCAATAGCCATTATGCACCAGAATCCGGATTTAATTAATATCCGCAATTCGTGGGGAAACAAAATACCCGTCTGGAAACCGGTTTACAGCCCGGAACGGGCACAACCGCTGGGTGTATCCCGACAGGGAATGGCACAGAGCATTCAGATCGGTACCACGGGAATGACTTTGGGAGAATACCGGCAGGGAGATCAGGTACTTCCTATCCTATTGAAAAATAACCAGCTGGATTCATTCCGGATCAATGATCTGCGCACATTGCCCGTATTCGGGACAGGCAACGAGACGACCAGTTTGGAACAGGTAGTATCTGAATTTGACTTCCAGTACCGGTTCTCGAACGTGAAAGACTATAACCGGCAGATGGTGATGATGGCACAATGCGACCCGCGTCGCGGGACCAATGCGATTTCCGCTTTCAACCAGGTATGGTCGCAGGTACAGCAGGAGATAAAAATACCGGAAGGATATACCATGAAGTATTTCGGTGAACAGGAAAGTCAGGTGGAATCGAATGAAGCGCTGGCCAAAAACTTACCGCTGACATTCTTCCTGATGTTTGTGACGCTGCTCTTCTTGTTCAAGACGTATCGCAAGCCGACCGTCATCCTGTTAATGCTGCCGCTGATCTTCATCGGTATCGTGCTGGGACTGCTCGTACTCGGCAAGTCGTTCGACTTCTTCTCCATATTGGGTCTGCTAGGTCTGATTGGTATGAACATCAAGAACGCTATCGTACTGGTAGACCAAATTGATTTGGAAACAGCAGCAGGCAAAAAACCGCTGGACGCAGTCATCAGTGCCACGACCAGTCGCATCATTCCGGTAGCGATGGCCTCCGGAACAACGATTCTGGGTATGTTACCGCTACTGTTTGACGCCATGTTCGGCGGAATGGCCGCCACCATCATGGGCGGACTGTTAGTAGCCTCGGCATTGACACTATTCGTCCTTCCTGTAGCCTATTGCGCCATCCACCGGATCAAAGGAGAACAATAATTATCCATTATCAACTATCCATTATCCATTAAAAGATTATCCATGAAAGAAATGAAAACTCAACTCATACTATTTTCACTGTTGCTCCTTGGCTCCACAGCCTGGGCGCAACAGCCCTGCCTGAGTCAGGAAGCCTACCGCGAAAAAGTGGAGGCTTACAGCCAGATATTGAAACAACAAAAACTAAAGACATTGGCCAGTTCGGAGGCGCGAAAGATAGCCCATACAGGTTTCCTGCCGAAAATCGACGTAAATGCAGACGGTACCCTGAACATGAGCGACCTTAGCGCATGGAACGAACCGGTGGGCGAATACCGCAACCATACCTACCAAGGAGTATTTGTCGTATCACAGCCACTCTACACAGGCGGTGCGCTCAATGCCCAACATCAGATAGCGAAGGCAGACGAAAAGCTGAACCAGCTGAACGAGGAACTCACGTTAGACCAGATTCACTATCAAAGTGATGCTGTCTACTGGAATGCCTCCGCTTCAAAAGCCATGCTACAAGCGGCCGACAAATACCAGAGCATTGTCAAACAGCAATATGACATTATTCAAGACCGTTTCGATGACGGAATGATCAGCCGTACAGATCTTCTGATGATTTCCACCCGGCTGAAAGAAGCGGAACTGCAGTATATCAAAGCGCGCCAGAATTATACATTAGCGCTGCAACAGCTGAATATTCTGATGGGAGAAGCGCCGAATACTCCTGTAGACAGCCTGTACAACATCGGAATGATCTCCGCTCCTGTCCGGATACTGCCTCTGGAAGATGTTTTGCAACGACGTGCCGATTATGCCAGTACGGAAGTAAACATCATGAAGAGCCAGGCACAACGTAAAGCGGCTCTCAGCCAGTTCAATCCCCAATTAAACATGTATTTCAGCGGTGGCTGGGCAACGGCCACACCCAACTTGGGATACGACGTATCTTTCAATCCCATCGTAGGAGTCAATCTGAATATTCCCATTTTCCGCTGGGGAGCCCGTTTCAAGACGAACCGGCAGCAGAAGGCATATATCGGAATACAAAAGTTGCAACAGAGTTATATGACGGACAATATCAACGAAGAACTGTCGGCAGCTCTCACCAAACTGACGGAAACAGAATCTCAGGTGAAAACAGCGAAAGAAAACATGAGTCTGGCAAATGAGAATCTGGATCTGGCCACTTTCTCCTACAATGAAGGAAAAGCGAGCATGGTAGATGTACTTTCCGCCCAGTTGTCATGGACGCAAGCACACACCAATCTGATCAATGCTTATCTGGCAGAGAAGATGGCTGTGGCTGAATACAAGAAGGTGACCAGCGAATAGATAAAAACAAAATTAGGCACGGATGACACGGATTTCACGGTTTTAAGAGTTGAGTAACTAAAAACCGTGTTTATCCGCGTAATCCGTGCCTAATTTTTATTGGTTGTTCTTTTTATTATGCAAGGAAGGAGATCAGTACACCCGCAGCTACTGCCGAGCCGATTACCCCTGAGATGTTACTTGCCATACAATACTGCAATACATGATTCTTCGGATCGTATTTCAACGCAATCTCATTCGCCACACGGCTTGCCATCGGAACGGCACTCAGTCCGGTAGCTCCGATCAGCGGATTAATCTTCTTCTTGGAGAATAGATTCACTAACTTCACAAAGAAGATACCACCGGTAATAGAAAGAGCAAATGCAAGGAAACCACCGATGACAATACCGATTGTCGTCCAGTTCAAGAAGGCTTCAGCCGTCATGGTTGCACCTACCGAAAGTCCGAGGAAGATAGTAGCGGCATTCATGATACTGTTGGAAGCAGCATCGAACAGACGGAAAGTATTGCTTCCGATTTCTTTCACCAGATTACCGAACATCAGCATACCGATCAAAGGTACTGCACTCGGCACGAAGAGAGCTACAATCGTAGTCACTACAATCGGGAAAATAATCTTCAGTACACGCAGATTCTTGATTTCCGTCTTCGAAGGATATTTCTTTTCCTGTTCCTTCATGTTGATGCTCAGTTCTTTCTTAGTACAGAACAGCTTCACTACCAACGGAATGATCACAGGCACCAGTGCCATATAAGAATAAGCGGCAATAGCGATCGGACCCAGCAAATGCGGAGCCAGCTTGATCGTTGTAAAGATGGCTGTCGGTCCGTCCGCACCACCGATAATACCCAGTGAAGCAGCTTCTTGCGGAGTGAATCCCATCAGGATGGCTACCAGCAGAACAGTAAAGATACCTAACTGTGCAGCAGCTCCAAAGATGGAAAGATGCAGATTACGCAACATCGGTCCGAAGTCCGTCAACGCACCGACCCCCATAAAGATGATCGGAGGCAGGAAACCGGTCTTGATCAGCATATAATAGATGAAGTTCATAATTCCCAGTTCATGCGCAATGTCATGCAAAGGCATTTCCCAGATATTCTTCATCACACCGTTTATCATCACCATACCATTCTCGTCTGCCTGTATCACTCCCATATCTCCTCCGGGGAAGTTGGCAAGCAACACACCGAAAGCAATCGGAACAAGCAGCAGCGGTTCGTACTGTTTCTTGATACCCAGATAAAGCAGGACGAACGCGATGGCATACATTATCAGGAACTGCGGTTCGGCAATGATATTGCTGAACGCAGTCATGTCATATAAGTTCTCAAATATCTCGTTCATTATCCTATCTTCATTAATACATCATCTTCTGAAACAGTGTCTCCCGGATTGGCGCAGATGGCAGTTACCGTACCGCTAAATTCAGCACGGATGGCATTGTAAGTCTTCATAGCTTCCACATAGCAAAGCACATCACCCTCTTTTACCGCATCACCTACTTTCAAGGCAGCTTCCTGCGCATTCTTCACCAAGAAGAATTTACCTTCCAATGGAGAAAGGACATCCTGACCTTCCCCTGCCGGAGCCGCAGCCACAGGTGCAGCAGGCAGTTCGGCATCACCATAAGCTACTGTCACACGATAAGCCTGTCCGTCCACCTGTACAGTCAGTGTTTTTGGTTTTGCATCTTCTTCCGGCGATTTATCTTTCTCGGCACGACGTTTTGCCACGTCTGCCAGGAAGTCTTCCTTCGCTTTTCCACTCTTGTAAGCCTCATACTGAGCCGGATGCATGGCATATTCGAAGAGTTCTTCGTCGTCCTCTCCCACTTCCCATTTGTTTTCCTTCATCAGCTTGCGATACTTGTCGAGTGAGTCGGGGTAATTGTCCTGCGGATTACCTTCGAAGAATTTACGTCCTTCACGTTCGGCTTTCTCGATGATTTCGGGAGCCAGTGTACCCGGCAGGCGTCCTGCTTTACCCAGTAGCATATCCCAGATATCGTCGGCAATCATTCCCCAGCGTTCCTTGCCTTTTTCCATTGCCATCACATTCATCATGGCAAGGTTCTTCACGTACTGGCTGAACGGAGTTACCAATGGAGGATAACCGACGCGGGGCCATACATACGCCACTTCGTTGAATAGCTTGATCAGCAACTGATCCTGTGTCATAAACGGCAGGTTATGTTTGGCTTTATACTTGTTGATAGATTCCAGATTCGATTCGAGGTCAGCCATCAGACTACCCATCATACCGCCAGGAAGTCCCGGACCGATCAGCAGCGAGTTCATCAGACGGTTCTTTGGGCTGATATACAAGCCAAGGAAGTCATCCATAAATTCCTGAATCAGCGCACGCACTTTCATGTAGGCTTCCATATTGATTTCCGGTACCTGATATCCGGCATCTTTCAGCATAGCCTGTACGCTGAGAAGATCGGCGTGTCCCGTACCCCATGAAAGCGGTTCCATACCTACGTCAATGTAGTCGCAACCGGCTTCGCATACTTCGAGGATGCTTGCCATGTTGAAACCGGGACCGGCATGACTATGATACTGAATAGGAATTTCAGGATGTGCCGCTTTGATATTGGCCACGATCTTGCCCAATGAAACGGGGCGGCCGATACCTGCCATGTCTTTGATGCAAATCTCGTCCGCCCCCAGCTTGATAAGTTCTAACGCCATATTGGTGTAGTACTCTACCGTGTGGATCGGCGAATGGGTGATGCAGAGTGAACACTGTGAGATCATGCCTGCCTCTTTGGCATACGTGATGGAAGGAGCGATATTGCGTACGTCGTTCAATCCGCAGAATGTACGGGTGATATCTGTGCCTTGTGCTTTCTTTACTTTGTAGAACAACTTGCGGACGTCTGCCGGAACGGGGCTCATACGGAGTCCGTTCAATGCACGGTCGAGCATGTGTGTCTGTATGCCGGCTTCGTGGAACGGCTTCGTCCATTCGCGCACGGCTCTATTCGGGTTTTCACCAAACAATAAATTCACTTGCTCAAAACCTCCGCCATTTGTTTCTACACGGGCGAAACAGCCCATTTCAATGATGGCAGGAGCTACCTTTACGAGTTGGTCTACACGAGGTACATATTTTCCGGCAGATTGCCACATATCTCGGAAAACCAGACTAAACTTAACTTCTCTTTTCATGTTTTTCTATGATATACTTTTGATAGGTTTATAACTTTTCTACTTTTGTAATCTTTCCTTTTCCTAATGTCACCACATTCACAGCTGCTGTGATAGCCGCCATTATATTACCCGGAATAGGCGCAGGACCTTGTAGCGCTTCCTTCTTCGCAGGAACCACTTCTTCGGGAGCATACTTGTTGACAAGAGTAATCAGTAACTTACCTAAATAAATCACAATCAGCAGAATAACAAATACGGTAGCCATGCCGACCACCATCAGCAGGATCGCTGTTTCGATATTTTCCATATAATAAACTATTAGTAATTCAAGTCGTTTGTCCAAAAAACGTCCGAAAATACCAAATATTTGTGATAAAACAAATTAAGAGAGGAATAAAAAAGTATAAATCGTAAGATATCAAATATCATCCTGCCCCTTCTTGCACCGAATATAAAGTTTTGCCCACTCATTCACTTTCTCCAAAAACTCTTCTTCGGTGCGAGTCCTATAATAATATTCAAGAATACGCTCATAATGAATCAGATCTTTTTCTTCCCCTTTTTTACCTTTTGGTAAGTAGCAGGTCCCATATGTATCTCATGACACATTTTTGAAAGATTCACATGCGCTACTTTAAGCACCTCTTCAATAAACTCACCGAGTTTAGGATGCACAATTTTATTTTCCATTTTTCTTATTATTAGTTAAAAACACGTCTTATATATTAAACATTTTCACACTACTTCAGACATATCTGAACTCGACTTATTTTATTTGTCTTACTTTCGCACCATGCTTTGAAAATCAAAGTCATTTATTAAACGCCCTAATAGAAGTATTCTATGCAAAACTTTTTCAGAATGTCTTATTTCATGCCCCCGATTGCTCCCATCAGGAACGAACAAGGACAAACCGTTACCCCCGCCACACTCACTCCCTTCTGCGAAGTCTCAGTAGAGCAAGTATATCAGATGATCACCTGCAATGAAAATCTCAAAGTACTGACCACACAGGTACGCAGTACCGGAGACCTGCGAATGGCAAAAGTCTCTTTACTCCCCTACGTAACCCCATGCGGCATATTCAGCCGCCGAAGTAGTAAATTCTTCACATCACCGTCCGGCCTCGTTGTGGTAGATATAGATAACCTCGACTCCTATCAGAAAGCCGTAGAAATGCGTCGTACACTGTTCGACGATCCTTTCCTCCGCCCTGTACTCGCATTTATCAGTCCCAGCAGCCGGGGTGTGAAAACATTCGTACCTTACAGCAAGCTGTACACAGACGATCAGAGCCGGAACGTAAGAGAGAGCATGAACTGGGCAATGCAATACGTAGAAATGACCTACGGATCAGAAATGAATAGCTCCATCGAAACAGTTCAAAAAGCCGTAGACACCTCCGGCAAAGACATCGTAAGAGCCTGCTTCCTCAGCCATGACCCACAAGCACTATTCAGAGAATATTAAACGATCCATCTTGAATAATCAACGATGAACTATCAATTATCCATTATCAATAAAAAAAATGACCGATATTGAATCCTTACGCCTCCTCACCGAAGCAGTTGAAACAGCAGGTGCCGACATTGCACCCACTTACGCCGAGTATGTACAATTAGCATTCGCCATCGCAACGGACTGTGGTGAAGCAGGACGGGAGTTTTTTCATCGCCTGTGCCGGATTTCCGCCAAGTATCAATCCGCCCATGCCGAACGAATGTTTTCCAATGCACTCACGAAACAGCAGGGAGCAATACATCTCGGAACGGCCTTTCACCTCGCTGAATCGACAGGAGTAAAAATCTGCAAGGAAGCCCGGAAGGAAGTTATGAACAACCGGACGGGTACAGTAGGTACAGAAAGTTCACCGCACAATTTTTCCACACACGCGCACGTGTATAATAAGGTGGAAGAAGAAAAGAGTGAATCAGAAGAACTGCTGGAAGGCAGCGACCCGCATCACCCATTACCCACTTTCACCTTAGAAGACTGGCCGAAGCTACTGCTGCGCATCATAAGTTATGGCACTACCGTCACTCAAAAAGACGTACTCTTGCTCGGAGCATTGACTGCTCTGGGCGCCACCATGGAACGATACGTGAGATGTCATTATGCCGGCAAATACCAATCGCCCTGTATGCAATCCTTCATTGTAGCTCCGGCAGCCTCGGGCAAGGGAGTACTATCACTCATCCGCCTGCTCGTTATGCCTATCCACGATGATATCCGCCAACAAGTGGAAAAAGAGATGAATGCCTACAAAAAGGCAAAAGTCGCCTACGAAATGATGGGCAAAGAGCGTGCCAAAGCGGAAATCCCCGAAATGCCTTTAAACAGAATGTTCCTCATTTCCGGCAACAATACCGGTACCGGTATCCTTCAAAATATTATGGATAACAACGGAACAGGCCTCATCTGCGAAACCGAGGCGGATACGATCTCTACCGCCATCGGTTCGGAATACGGTCACTGGAGTGAGACGCTTCGCAGAGCATTCGACCATGACTGGTTAGCATACAACCGACGTACCAATCAGGAGTACCGGGAAAACAAGAAAAGTTACCTCTCTCTCCTGCTTTCGGGGACACCCGCACAGGTGAAACCACTCATTCCTTCAGTAGAGAACGGACTTTTTTCACGCCAGCTGTTCTATTATATGCACGGTATCTATCAATGGATCAATCAGTTTGACGAAAACGAAATAGACTTGGAAGCCATCTTCACCGCCATTGGTCTGGAATGGAACAAGCTATTGAACTTACTCAAGGAACATGGTCTCCACACACTCCGGCTCACGGATGAACAGAAACAGGAGTTCAATGATCTCTTTTCCGAACTGTTCACCCGGTCAACGATTGCCAATGGCAGAGAAATGAACAGTTCCATCGCCCGAATGGCTGTCAACATCTGCCGTATCATGTCAGTAGTGGCCATGCTTCGTGCTCTTGAAAATCCTCAGCCGTATCAATACCAGGCATCTTCTCACCCCCTGCTTACACCGGACAAGGAAATCGCTGCTGATAATATCAAAGACGGTATCATTACCCGTTGGGATATGACAATCACTCCCGAAGATTTTAAGGCTGTGCTGAACCTTGTGAAACCACTCTATCAGCATGCCACGCATATCTTGTCTTTCCTTCCTCCTTCAGAAGTCAGCCATAGGGCCAATGCCGACCGTGACGCATTCTTTGAGGCACTGGGTATCCAATTTACCCGTGCACAGTTAGTGGAGCAGGCTACGACTATGGGAATCAAGCCCAACACTGCCCTCACCTGGCTGAAACGACTGGTAAAACAGGGACTGATTGTCAATCTTGACGGTAAAGGTACTTACGCGCACGCACGCGTGTGCGTGTGTTAGGGAAGGGCCGGAAAAGTGTACCTACTGTACCTGTTGATAACATCGTCTTTTATCGTTATTTTATGAAAATCAGAGTATAGCGTTTTGTATTAGCTAAAGCTAAGCTTTAGAACCCATAAAGCTTAGCTTTAGAAGTCGTAAAGCATAGCTTTAGCTAGGGTTCTCCCAACGCATCCACTATCACCCTTACCTCCAGCGGAGTGTAAGAACGGTGCTGCGGCTGATAGCCCAGATCGAGCAAACGTTCCTGAAGACCGGGGCAGCGAACAATCCATTTATTCATTTTGCGGTAAGCGGCAATGCCGGTAAGTTCGGGAGAATAAAGCTGTGCCAGTTCCATACGACCATAAGCACGTATTTTGAATTCTATCATGACAAATAAGTTTCTGTTTTACAGTCACAAAAGTAACAAAATATATTCACATTACCTACGTTTTATCAGGGAATAACAGACTATAACTGACAACAATTGCACATTACCGACTGTCACTGTACACAACCGATTTTTCCGAGTTACAGCATACTATCTTTGTGTCATCGAAAGGGAGAAATCCTCACGAAAGTATGTTTAACTCTTTAAAATTATTATTTTATGATTCGTTACAAAATTTATCAGAACCAACAGAAGAAAGGCTTGAATGCGGGCAAATGGTTCGCCCGGGCGGTAAGCGACGAGACATTCGACCTTGCCAAACTTGCGGAACACATGTCGAAACACAATTCACCGTATTCCAGTGGGGTGATCAAAGGCGTGCTCACTGATATGGTGGACTGCATCAAGGAACTGCTGCTCGACGGCAAAAGTGTGAAAATTGATGATCTAGCCATCTTCGGTGTAGGAATCCGCAGCAAGGCTGCCGAAACGCTGGAAGAGTTCTCGCTGGAGAAGAACATCACAGGTATGCGGCTCAAAGCACGTGCCACAGGAAACTTATCAACAACCAATCTGAAGCTCGACAGCCAGCTGAAACAACAGGCGGAGTATCAGAAACCGACAACGCCCGGAGGAGGTTCCGGGTCAGGCAACACTCCCGATCCGAAACCTAATCCGGACGAAGGAGACGAAGAAGCACCGGACCCGACTGTTTAAGTCATAACCTGAACACTGGCAAAGTCTTTAGCTGTGATAAGCTAAAGACTCATTAAAAATCAATATTTTTTTCATTAAAAATCAAAACCTATGAGTAATTCATCATCACGATCCGTATGGAGTTTCATTATCAAAGTAATCATCACTGTCGCTACTGCCGTAGGTGGTTTGATAGGAGTACAAAGCTGTATGTAAACTTATGCGGACCATCACACTGATTATCATTCATTGCAGTGCCACGCCGGAGGGAAAAGCCCTCTCGGCGGAGGCTTGCCGACAGGATCACATCCGACATCGGGGATTCCGTGATATCGGTTATCATTTCTACATCACACGTGATGGGGAAATACATCCGGGACGACCGTTAGAAAAGGTAGGAGCACATTGCCGGAATCATAACGCACATTCTATAGGAATCTGTTATGAAGGAGGACTGGATGCTGACGGACGGACTAAGGATACACGTACGCTAGAGCAACGGGGATCGTTGTTAGCTCTGCTCCGTGAGCTAAAGAAATATTTTCCAAAAGCGCTGATAGTGGGGCATCGTGATTTGAATCCTCTTAAGGAGTGCCCCTGCTACCCTTGTGTAGAGGAATATAAGGAGTTGTAATAAGAGTTATTTAAGACTTTGTAAGTCATTATCCGTGTTATTACTTGGTGCAGCTGTAAAATATCCTCATCGCAAATACGATAAATTTCATCATACCACTGTCACTCAACAAGAAAGAGTCCCGTATCAGCTCCAAGGTATGATAAGCAATCAGAGTGTCATACATAAATGCCCTCCTTTAGTATTTTTTCACGTAGAAATGAATCCATCTTGTCTCGCAAGCGAACAATATCGACTTTGCAACCTAACAGTTCTTCCAAATCCTGCTTTATACCAGCCAAAGCAAAGAATCCATGAAGTTGCCCTTCCACATAAACGTCAACATCACTAACATCTGTATGCTCGTTACGAGCTACAGAACCAAATATCCCCATACGCAAGATGCCATACTTAGATGCATTTTGTTGCATATAGCTTTGTAATAATGTGATATATTCCGGTAATGTTTTCATTTCTCTTCAGTTAGTATCATAAAGTAAAGCCTTTATCACCAAATTTCCAAAAAATAATGCTTAATTACTCAAAACGAACTTACTTTTCTTGGCCATAACCATATCCGTATCCATAACGTTTACCATAGCCATAATGCTTGCCATACTTGCCATAGCCATAGTAGTAACCATATTTTCTCTTCTTCAGGTCTACGCCATTAATAATGGTACAAAGATTAGGCAACTTCTGTTCATGGAACAACTCATTAATCAGTGTGTATTCCGCTTTATGCGTATAATCGGCACGGCATACATACGCTGATAAATCCGCCACACGACCAATCAATAAAGTATCCGTTACCATACCGATAGGAGCAGTATCAAGGATGACATAATCAAAATTCTTCTTCAAAATCTCAATAGCCTTGTCCAGTCCATCCCGTGCCAATAGCTCCGTAGGATTGGGAGGAACGGTTCCACCCGGAAGAATATACAGATTCCTATTCACATCAGATAACTGTACCAAACTCATCAAGTCCATTTCCGGATTTGCCAGATATTGAGTAATCCCCTTCTCCTTGCTCGAAAGATTAAAAACTTTATTCAGTCCCGGTTTGCGAATATCAAGACCTACAATCACCACCTTCTTTCCCAATAAAGAAAGACTGATAGCCAAGTTGGCCGAAGTGAACGATTTACCTTCACCACTCACTGTTGAAGTCACGAGGATTACTTTCTTATTATTCTGAAGCATAAACTGGATATTCGTTCGAATGTTACGGAAAGTTTCGCTCATCAGGTTATTCTGATTCTCGAATACAGCAATAGAACCCTCCTTTGTATTCTTTTCATCCGTCAAAGGGATATCCCCCGCAATCGGAACACTAGTCAGTTTTTCCACATCAGCACGACTTTCGATCTTGAACTTCGTCAGATCAATCATATAAATAACAACAACAGGTATCGCAATACCTAAACACAGTGCAGCCAAATAAATAACACTTCGTTTAGGAGATACAGGAATAACATCGGCAATGGCATCATCTATAATCTTCGCATTATTCGCAGTAGCAGCCAGCATAATGGCATTTTCCTCACGCTTTTGCAACAACATCAAGTACAATCCCGCCTTTATTTCCTGCTGACGGGCTATACTCACATACTGACGCTCTTGCCCCGGAGCATCACTGATACGACGCATATAACGTTTGGCTTCCCGATCAAGATCAGCTTTAGTGATAAACAATCCTTGTAATGTACCTTCCAAAGTAGCCTGAACATTCGCTTTCGTGGCACGAATACTAGTATCCAGATTGATGATGGCCGGATTATTCTCGGTGGAAGTACGAAGCAGGCGTTTACGTTCAATAAGCATTTCATTGTATCGGTCAATCTGTGCGGCAAGAGTAATATCTTTCAGACCAACATTGCTGGGCAATATCTCATATTCATTATGACCTAAATATTTCTTCAAATCTTCCACTAAGCTAATTTGCGTACGATTTTCGACTTGTTTCTTTTCATATTCAGCATTACCGGTCAGAGCAATCTGTGCATCACTACTCAAATCTGTGATTCCCGCATCACGTTTAAAAGTCTCCAGATCCGCTTCCGTACTTCCCAGCTCTTTTGAAATAATGCCAATTCGCTCATCGATAAACTCAGCCGTTTTCTGCGCTATTTCAT
The DNA here is from genome assembly GCF_001811315.1 of Bacteroides sp. HMSC067B03. Classification (NCBI taxonomy): domain Bacteria; kingdom Pseudomonadati; phylum Bacteroidota; class Bacteroidia; order Bacteroidales; family Bacteroidaceae; genus Bacteroides; species Bacteroides sp. HMSC067B03. The sequence continues at coordinate 92,698 of NZ_KV804368.1, forward strand.
TCTTGTCATTGTTGGTATTACGATTGTACATCTCGAGCAGCTGGTTGATAAAATCCTGCCCGCGCTGCAAACTGGAGTTTTTTAAAGAGACCGTTACTACAGAGGTAGTCTTCGAGGTAGGTTCAATAGATAGATTCTCGCAATATCTTCTGGCTACATTCATAGGCTGGCTAATGGTAGCTGTGATATGTCGCATATCTTGAACAGGAGAACCCACTTCTTCATTTTTCTTCGAAGATATAGAATCCGTAGTCTGAAAGAAAGAAAGTGTTCCCTGATTAGTAGGAAGGATGGCAGGCAGTTTTTCAAAATGCTTTTGAATTTCTTTATCCTCCATTTTCACATTTACATCCAAACTTCCTTGTGGGTGCAGTACCATTTCAATAACGACCTTTGTTTTCAATTTTTCCGCTTCTTGTGGAGTCATATTAACCTGTACAGGAGATGTCTTATACAACTCTTTCGAAGGAATTTGATCGTCATCCTGGTAAGTAACATATAAATTTAAGTAGTTGACTACTTCTTTCACCAGAGTTTTAGAACGCAACACTTCTATTTCATTGTCTATACTTTGCGAAGAAGTGATCAATCCACTAAGCCCCAATTCATCCAATCCGGCTACATTGTTTGAACTTCCTCCTTTCTTATCATCTTTGATCAGGACTGTAGCAGAAATGTTATATACAGGAGTAGCAACATATAAGTAAATATAAGCAGAAATCAAACATACTATCACTGCCCCTACAAACCAAGGCCAGTGAATCAGATATTTAAAAAGCAATTCCTGAATATCTATTTCTTTATCATCTGCTTCGCGCAGTTTTTCGTTTGTTAGTTCCTCTTTCATTGTTACGAATGTTATCTTAAGATATTATATAATAGACTGGCAATGGATATCAAAATAGAGGTGGCAGAGAACCACAAACTAGTACTACTTCCGATATCAGAGTTACGTGCTTTAGCTTTGTTAGGTGTTACATAGACTATATCATTCTGTTGCAGCCAATAATAGGGAGAAAGGATTGTCTCAGCCTTATTTAAGTCCAACGGAATAATCTCCTGTTTACCGTTAGCATCCTCTCTTATTAATTTTATGTCATTACGCAATCCATATACAGTCATATCACCTGCCATGGCCAATGCTTCCAGCAAGTTCACTTTTTCGTTCGAGATAGTAAAGGTACCGGGGCGGGCGACTTCTCCAATAACTGAAATTTTATAATTCACCATTCGTACGGTTACAATAGGAGTTTCCTTTATATAAGGCTTCAGTTTCTCTACAATCATTTGTTCAGTGCCCTTCTTGGTTAATCCTCCCACATGCAATTCACCCAAAACCGGGAAATTTATCTTACCTTCATTATCCACCAAATATTGTTGTAAAGCAGGTTGAGTGGTGGTATAATTCAAAGCAATATTATTTTGCGTGGCAACTGTCAGATTAAAAGGGGCCGCCAACTCCGGACTTGTACATGACACCACAATCGTCAACAAGTCTTTAGGCATGATCTTTGCATCATACAACTGTTCATTCTGAACTCCATACAACACTACCTCAGCATCCTGCAAATAGGGTACTTTTTTATAAGACTGGCAACTGACCAGTGCAAAAGCCAGCAACACGATTAAAAAAGATTTATTCATCTTACTTTTACTGTTATTATTAGAACTTCTTACAAAACATATTTTATTCTGTTTTCCCATCACGATTACCTGAACATATTCTAAACCACCACAAATTCAAGCCTATCCAAACTATAATGTCTCCTATCAGTAGAATCGTATTATTAACATTAGGCATTAATAATATATTCAGTCCACTAAGCACACATGATATTAAAAGAATCAAAAGCATTGACTTACGCACGGTAAATCCCATCGCCAAAAATTGATGATGAATATGATTCTTATCTGGTTCAAATGGGCTTTTACCATGGTAGATCCGAACTATGACAACACGGACCACATCAAAAGCCGGAACAATTAATGTACTAAAAGCTATCAAAAAAGCACCTTGTGTGATAGGAATAAAATCAGTATTCTGACTATATTTGATAGCAAGAAAGCTTAGAATATAACCTAAAGTGAGACTTCCGGTATCTCCCATAAATATCTTACGGGCATGCTCAGCACTACCAAAAACATTATAATAAAAAAAAGGAACCAAAACCCCGAAAGTGCTAAAAGCAAACATGCTGTAAATCCATAATCCTTTCTCGATATACAGAAAACCAAAGATTAAAAGAGCTACGCTACTAAGCCCGGAAGCAAGACCGTCAATTCCGTCAATCAGGTTTATTGCATTCGTTATAAAAACAATTGTCAATATTGTGAAAGGAATACCAAACCAAGCAGGAAGTAAGTCAATGCCGAACAACCCATAAAAATCATTGATCCAAAGACCTACAGCCGGGAATAAACAGGCACAAATAATCTGGATTACAAACTTCTGACGATAACGCACCCCGACAAGATCATCTGCAATACCTGTCAGATATAAAAGAACCATCCCACAGATCAATACCAAAAACTCTGGTAAAATATAAGACGCAGACAAAGTCGATATACCATATCCCATTAATGTCCGGATAACCAGCACAGAGCAACAGGAAAATAATATCGTAGGAAAGAAAGAGACTCCGCCTAATCGAGGAATTGCATGTTTGTGAACCTTACGTTCATCAGGAATATCAAACAGTTTTTTACGAAATGATATCAATAATATACGCGGAATGATAAGCCAGGCAATATAAGTGGAAATACCAAAAGCTATCATTATAAAAATAACATTCATACCCATTGTTATATAAAAACTATATTTACAAGTAATCACTTTTTCTCTATAACATCTTCATCGTATCTGTAATTACACGATTCACAAAACATACTGTTGTTCATTTTGCACTCTATCCACTACTACTTCAGCATATTGTAAATAAGATACTTTTTTATAAGACTGACATACTGCAAACACAAAAAGAAACAGCAATAAGCTCATCCATTTGTTGACTTTTCTCATAACCCTTATTTAATATGTATATAAATTTGTTATTCGGATGCTAACCTAGTAGTTCCATACCTCCTAATAATAATTCACTGTAATAATTCACTCATTCCAATTATTTTCTCATATTCCATTATCACATAACGTATATCATAACGTTCTATAGCAACACGGCGACTCTCATGTCCCATTTGTATTTTTTGCGTACCATCAAGTTCAAGATACTTCATCATAGCAGCCGCCAAAGCTTCGCTATTCTTTGTAGGGATCACAAAACCATTTTTTCCTTCTTCTACTATTTCGCGACAACCGGGAATATCAGTCGTTATTATGGGTTTACCCAAAGCGCATGCTTCCATCAGCGAACGATTCATACCCTCATGATACGATGGCAGTACTATTACAGTCCCAGGCTGTCTCATAATATTGAGCGGTTGAGTGGAAAAACCTAGATAACGAATACGTCCCGCAATCACATCCGCATCGATTATCTCTTGACCTACAGCATTAGGATAACACTCATCTATAGGTCCCAATAAGCAGAAATCAGCATTTACACCTTTTGTTTTCAATAACTGGGCTGCTTCTACAAATTCAGTATATCCCTTATCATAAAGCACACGTGCCACCATAAGAAATGTGGTGCGCCTGTCATATTTCTCTATTTTACCTTCTTGTAGCAATTCTGTATCCACCCCTTCACCACTTTTAAGTAATACTAATTTCGCAGCAGAAGCTATATGATGAGTTATTAGTGTGTTAAGATTTTCTTCATTCAGAACGAACACCCGACAGGCATAACGCAAAGCAAAACGATAGAGCGCACGAGCTATACTACCAGTTAACCCCTGCTTAGCGAAAGTATACCCCAACCCTGCCACCATAGCTACACTACGGATACCTAAAAGCCGAGCAGCCAGTGTACCATAAATATTTGGTTTGATGGTATAATGAAATATCCAATCCGGTCGTTCTCTTTGATAAATTCGCAAGAGGCACAATAAATAGCTCACATCAGTAAGAGGGTTTCGTCCCGCACGTTCTAAGTAGACAGGCACAAAACGCACATAATCAGGCACAACAGTTTTCATCCGTGTTTTTTCATCCGATGGTGCCACAAGCACAATCTCATATCCTTGTTCATGAAAATGCCGAAAGACTGCTTCACGAAAGTTAATCAGTCCCCATATTGTATTATCACAGAAAAGAAGTTTCATCGTTTGACTAATTATAAGGTAAGTGCTCACTGTGTAGCTATAATAAAGCGCTTACACAAGATTCATTATTTCAATTTTAAAAGACGGCAATACCTATCGTTATATTTTTTAGCCATTACACTAATATCAAACTGTAAGGCACGTTTTTTACAACGAGCCGCAGTAGAATCATAGAGTTCAGAATTTCTCATTAATTCAGTAATAGCCTTAGCCAAAGCCTCTGCATCTTGATGTGGAAATAGAATACCATAATTCTTTGTCACTTCCCTCAGTCCATCTACATCACTCGCTATAAACGGTTTACCAACAGACATTCCTTCGATATTAGAAAGCGATAAACCCTCTAAATGCGATGACATAATTACAATATCAGCAGCTTTCAGCAAACTCGGAACGTCCATCCTAATCCCCAAAAAACGTACACGGTCATCTACATTTAGTTCCTTACAGAGATTTTCCAGTATTGATCTCCTTTCTCCATCACCCACTAGCCATAATTCATAATCCTCTTTAGGAAGTAAAGCCATTGCCCGTATCAATGTATCCTGATCTTTCTGATATGTGTAACGAGCAACCATTATCAAAACATACCGTTTATTGTGCTCCCTCAAATCTGTATTTGTAGATGCTGAAGTTACCTTATTAATATCTACCCCATTATATATCGTGTAGATATTTTGAACTTTTTTCTTCAAGTGCTCTCTTATATTTGCTTCCGCTGCATCCGAAATACAAATGATCTCTTTGTAACGTGAATACATCCATCGGTCAATGGGTGTATAATATTTCCAAGCACGCCGACGATTACAGGTACTATGTTCTGTTGTACAAAGTGTAATGTGATAAAAGCAGCTAACAACAGCACTATATAATTGCGGAGCCGTGTTATGCGTATGCACAATATCAAATTTATGTTTTTTCAAAAAGAAATAAAGACGAAAGAGATATATTGGATGATATACATTTTTTATCACTCCGAGAGAATGAATCTTTATTCCCTCTTTTTCCAGCCAATAATAAAAAGGTGTATGACTCCCATCAAACAACAATAATTCAACATCATTATTAAAATCTCGAAGACGAGGTAGAAGATCTACCATCAGTTTTTCTGCCCCTCCTGTTTGCAGGTTGGTAATAATATGTAATATTCTCATAAGTTGTTTTGATCTTTCAAACGAAGTATTAAGCCCAACGGACTCATCAACAATGATAAAAACATATTCATTTTCAACTCCTTGATTCTAGTTAAAGAAATATCATGGGTAAATCTCCAATAATTTATTTGAGCCTTCAACTTTTGTAACAAAGGAATTGGCATATGAGAAAGTTCCGAATAAAAGAGTGCTGTACACTGGGGTGATTTTCGACGAATTCTTATAGAGTTTGCAGTTAAGCCATCTGCACGGTATTCACAAACATATAAAGGTTCTTGTGTATAACGCAATTTATATTTCAAAGCGATGCGATTCCAGACTAATGCTTCCGTGCAAAATCGTTCTCCGACTACAACTGGAAATGGATATTTTTCAAGAATTTTGGTCTTAAAAACTTCAGCCAAATCCCCCGTTATTCCATATTTGTATCTTATATCTAATGCATTAGTGTCTATTATCGTTTCTTTCCAACCTGTTGATACAGAATCTCCATTAACTTGAACTTTTATTCCAGATATTCCTGCAAAATCGTCATCATCAGATATATCTCTGAATATGGCATTAATCTTTTTCAACCCATCGGAAATTATATAGTCATCACTATCAACAATAAAAAAGATTTCACCTTCAGCTTCTTTAACCCCCTTATTAATAGCAACATGCTTTCCACTATTCGGCTGAAACAAATAACGAATCTTGATTTTTCGTTCGAGTTCCCACTGTTTGATAAGTTCTTGAGTATTATCCGTACTACCATCATCAATCAATAACCATTCAAAATCTACAAAACTTTGCTTGCACAAACTATCATACAAGTTAGGCAAAGAATATGCCCTATTATAGGTTGGAGTAAATACTGTAATCATACGCCATTATATAAAAAATAAAATTGAATCATTTCCTTAATAGACAATAGTAATGTAATAGCAAACACCCACCCATACCATCTCACACCATACCCACGCATAAGCATTTCTTGACGAAGGTTATAAGCAAAAATAAATGTTGGAAAATAGAAATAAAGAGAAAAACGAAAGAACCAATAATTAATCGCCGATAACAAAACCATCGCAGAAACGAATATTGTGCACAACAAATACTTATCATAATCTCTCATTACATTAGAATAATACTTGCGATATTTAATGCCAATGTAACTTATGATATAAAAAGGGAATCCTTTAAAAATAGTCAAAATACCAGCGTTAAATCCATCAACGCCTTCTATATAATGTTCAGTTTGCCTACTCAAAACTTCCGAAAATTTCCCGACACTATTTAAAAAAAAATTCAAAGCTACAATTCCCCAAATTAGTCCGACAAATACACCTCCCAAAGTTAATACCCTCACAAGTCTAATTTCCCAAAAGAAGAAAGCAACAAATATCACAAAAGGCAAATAAGCTGCTTCATGAAATAACATAGCACCTACATAAAAAGTTATGGACAACAACCCAAGATACAAATACTTCCTTCTAGGTTTTATAGGTATATCACTTTTGATATCAGAATTATTAAATTGTATCATAAAAGCGATAGCAACCAAGGCTTGAGAAATTGCCTGTTTCAATCCGTAAAAGCCAAATATTGGATATAAAGAACATAATAGAATCAAAAGAGATTTTGGATGCATATTTCTATAATAGCGATATACTACTAGTGTCAAAAAAATATAGCAACCTTCAAAAGAAAAAAACAAGAAATCGGGATTTAAAGATATAGGTCTTAATACCTCATACGTCCAATTTAAGCCATATGACTCTGTTTGACTAACATTCCAAGATGGATCGACATAGCGTATAGCGTAATTTCTACGGTCAGCACTCAATTCTGGATTCCCCACCAATATGGCATAATATCCAAAAGCTAAACTAAACAATATAATACTAGGCCAAGAAAGCCTTGCACCAACCTTATACTTTGATAAAGCTACTCTATACGCAGCATATATCAAAAAGTAATAAAGTATGATCTTAAATATATACATGAGGTATAATTCCATTTCTAATTATCACGAATCAAATTATATATTTTAGTTATTTCCTCACTATTATCTTTAATATGAGACTTCAAATATTCAATATAATTTTGTCTCAAAATTTCATTTTCAAGAAGTTCTATTATTGCTTTCGTAGCACTTTCAACATTTCTTTCACAAATAGACCCATTTAGATGATCAGTGAATTGATCTATCACAGTTGAATAGTTTGCTACAACTATAGGCTTACATAATAATTTAGCTTCATCTAAAGCAATAGATTTCCCTTCATACTGCGACAAATGCACCACAATGTCTGCTTTTTTCAAATAAGGATAAGGATTGTTCTGTATACCTAAGAATTTCACACGGTCGGTCACATCCTCTTCTTTTGCTAACTGGAAGTAGTCGCAATCTTTACTCATATTGCCTATGAACCACCATTCAAAGTCGACCTTGTTACGCTGCAGTTGTCCGGCTACGCGTAAAGCCAAATCGCTACCTTTACTTCGACACACATGCCCCAATGAAACAAATAAGTATTGATGATTTTTCAATGCACAAGGTTCATCAGCAAGACCTACAATTAGTGTAGGCGACAATATATTCTCCATCAATCGCACTTTGTCTGCATATTCCGGAAAGACCTCTCGTAGCGCATTTACACAAGTTTCTGAAATTGTATATATCCTATCAACATGAGCCAAATACTGCCGATCAGCCCTTTCATAGTAATTCCACTTATGATAATCGCTATGAAAAAATGTTATTTTTTTCTTTCCATTTAGCTTATTTACCATATAATACAATTGATGCTGACCTCCATAGTCTATAATAAGATCAAATGGTCGCTCTACAATACAAGGCATTATCTTTGCCAACCACAAGCCAGCATATACCTTACTAATGGAAGCCAAAAACAATTTGAATAAAGAAGCCAACGCAAGCCCCCAATATCCCCATCTCATCAATTCCGCCACTCCACGTACTCCATTTGTTAGTGCCGTGAGTCGCTTATCCATCAACACTTCAACTCCTTTAGGCACATTATTCGTAAAAACACCAGTTGTATTTATCAGCAACAGAGAGATATTATACCCCTCTTTATCAATTACATTGAGCAAGTTAAGCATACTTTTCGACACCCCTCCGCTATCCAGTTTTCCCATAATAAATAGGATACTCTTCTTTCGCTTCATTACAAATTATTTTATCTCTAATATTTAATGCTAGTTATATTTTAAAATACACTGCGTTAAATACTCAATAGTCCTATCATGTTCTTCCTGCAAAACAGAAGATACTACTGCGTAATTTATATCATGCGACAATGCATTAGCAATAGCTTCAGGCGATTCCACCAATTGTTCTTGTAAATGGAGGAATACGAGCAATGAGTTTAACTTTTGCCGATTATTCGAACGTACCAATGTGCAAAAGCGCTTATGAGTAATAATAGAAAAGATAGTACCATGAAAAGTATCCGCTATCACATAATCCGCTCCTTTGAAGAAAGATAAGATCTCAATAGGAGAATTTGGTATCAGTTCATTATCGCACCAATCATAATGACAATAAAGAGAAAATAAGCGTTTATTATGGTTGCTCGCAAATGCGACAATTGCCTGTATCTCTTCCTCTGTTTTAATTCGTCCATTATAAGAATAGATAAGCACGTAATCAGAAAACTCAGGAAGAGACAACCCCGCTATCTCTTTCTGATATCCAAAAGCCAATACAGGATCTAAATGCATCATAGGCTTTTTTCCTATTAGCTGCTCTACTATTTGTGATGAATTATCATCCCGTACAGAAATAGATGACATTGTTTGCATCGCATGCGAGATTTTATCTGCCATATTATGCTTTTGAAGCATAGGTAATGTAGTATATCCAAATGAAGCAGCATAAGATACAACTTTCTTTGCTCCTTCTATTTGCCCAAACAGCTGTAAGGAAAACCCCCATGAACACATTTGACAGCAATTAAAGACTTCATCGCTACCTATAACTACTAAGTCCCATTCCCCCTTGCTATTTCTATTATTACTAATACCTAAAAGAGAGTTATATGAAGCAAATTGTTCTGCATTCCTTTTATCCCAAGCCTTCAATTCATAGCGTTGAGCTAAAGTTCCTTTATACAAATGTTGAACGAGATGCCATGCCCGTAAAAATATTGTATTTTTAAAAACGATTTCTCCCTGTTCAATATCTATAAACTCTATCTCGTCCGCACCACAGTCCAAAAGCATCTGTTTTAAAGCATAAGCCTGTAAAAAGGAACCATAATTGGGAACTCTCTGCATTGACAATATTCCTACTTTCATTATTGTATCATTATTTTACCTAAAACCATTTTAACCAATTTCAGACATCGTTCAATAAATATTACCATCTTTATATTAGAAATATTATATGACGACTTCTTTAACAGACCAGTCATAAGAGAGGCTGTACATGCCTTTCCTGCATTCTTTTTCATCTGTCCCTCCGCAACTGTTTCAAATCGGTACTCTACTAACTCACATCCCTTCAATTGACTGATCAGCATTTTACCTTTGTCAGTAAATGCAACCAATGCGCTTACACCTTCTTCATTGGTTCTATAAGTTTGCCCCCAAAGGTCTCCAACACGAATATCAGCAGCTGAACGATTGTATTTGTACTTACACTGTATCTGACAAGCTGGATTACAGCAATAATCTCCAAGAAATAAATGATAGAAAAGATCACCCTGCGACAAACGAGAATTATAACAATATTTCTCTTCCTTTATTAGTATATCATAACTATCGTACCTATCCATCTTTTCACCACAATGTTCACCGTCCATGCTAATAGAGTAACTGTCATGCCAACCAGTCTGTTTATTACGCCATGAGACATTGGTTATTTTACCAATCTTACGTTCCACCATTTGAATATATTTCTGCCATGCCCACATGGAAGGTACGCTATGACAGAAAAAATCCATCAGCACAAAATTATCTTCTGCTTTAAACTTTCGAATATAGCGACGAAAAGAATCAATTTGACAGGGAGTTCCTGTTATCAAGTATTTTTCTTTCTTGTTAACTGCAGCAAAACCGTCCACTGTATAGCTCTGTATATATTTGCTTCCGATAGAAGGTATCAGTTCCTTCAAATTTGTAGCAATATAATGTTCCGCCCTATTCTTCTTAACATTATATCTGACTCCACACACTTTATAACCTTTCTCAAGCAAATGCCGTCCTATTTCAAAGCTAATCCCTCCAGAGGAACACTTCCTACGCACTTGTGAATCTTCACTCCACGCAGCATACGCTTTTGGCTGTTTTTGATCTACCTTCAGAACAGAATCATCATTATAAGCACAGACAGAAAGACACAAACCACATTCTGTACACCCCGCATGAACGACCAAAGGAACATAAAATCCATTAGCATTCAGCGATATCGAAATGACCTTTCTAGGACAAGCAACAGCACAAACGCCACAACCATAGCAATCTTTTAATGAAGATATGTTATTCATTAACACATTTTTTTTTGATACTATTTTGTATAAACAACCTCTCTCCTTTATTTAGACCAAATACATAGACCATTATTAACATAATTGCCGCAGAAGTAAATGTTATTATCCCTAAATTTAGCCATCCGCTATACATTCCGTTCAGTAAAAAAGGAATTGGGATAGTCAGCAAAGTAACGACTAATGAACTTAATACCACCTCCTTCAAGTATCGTAATACAGGTAGTTGAAGCAAACCTTTCAGGTAGAATATACGAACAATGTAAATTATTCCATTGATCATTACTCTTATCCCCCAGACAGATAAAGGTGACAGGCCTTCCTTCAATGCCCAATAAGCCAATGGTAAATTCAATACAATAAGCAAAGACATTATGATTTGATAATTGCGAATATTACCTACAGCTTGTACGGACAGCCATAAGGGAGCCGATATAGCATCAATCAAAGAAAATAGCAGAATCAGCCGACAAAAATCAGCAGTATATTGAGGGACTATATCTAACCATACTGATAAAATGAAATCCATGCAGAACATAGCTGGTATTGCCAATAACAACAACAGATAATAAGAAAAACGGGATGAACGAAAAACTAAATTCATAAATTCATCTTTTCGTCCCAGAGCATGTAATTTAACCAATTGAGGAGTAAAAGCTAGTTGAAAATTCCCACATAACTGATTTAGCCCATTTATCAACTGGGTAGCCATTCCCACAGCCGCATTGACACTCACCCCACAGAATATATTCAAAATAATATTCACACCCTGACTAGCCCCCATATTAGATGCACTGCCTAGAAGACTCCACCCAGAAAAACTCAATAATTGTTTTAAAATTACTTTATCCCAAACATAATGAAAACGTGAAGACACAAAATGACGATTACAATATATTTTATAGATCAAAGTAATTATAATAAAAATAATGCAGCTCAATAGGGAAAGTATGATTAGCTTATCTACATCCACCCACATTAACAATACAAAAGCGATTCCCAGTTTCAGCCCGACTTCTATAATACTAAAATAAGCATAAAAATTCATTTTTTCATTTGCTATAATAGTTGCGTTATAGGGGACACGAAGCAAATTAGTTATAAAACCTATCAAGGTGAACTGATAAACCACATTTGCCGCAGACATCCTTTCCGGAGGGATATTCATTTGTGTATTCAGAAACCACAATCCCAAAGTTTCACCAATCACAAGAAAAACCAAAGAGAAAATGATATAAACAATCATACTTGAAGAAAATATCTTCTCTAACCTCGCCCGATTACCTTTACCCATTTCATAATTAAGAAAACGCTGAGTAGAAGTAGACATACTATTACTAACAAATGATAATAAAACAATAACGCCTCCTACAATATTATAAATACCAAAATCTGTTTCTCCTAGCACTTGAAGATAAATTCGTGAAGTATATAAAGTCACTGCCATAATGAGAAACATACGGAAATAGAGATAGAGAGTATTCTTTGCAATACGTTTATTATCAGTCACTAGCATGCCGTTTTTTTTAAGAACTCATTATATACTATAATACCTTAACGGTATGGTAGCCCACTTTGAGTTATGTTTTTGATTAATAATGTAAGCGTCCAAAACTTAGTATACACCACTTAGGACAGATGTCTGAGGGTATCTGCCAAAATCTTGAAACACGATTTTTAATATTTATTATTTGATTTGAAACTTATAGTCTGCGGAAGTAGATTCTCATAATCGCCCCTTCCGGCCTGTACGACCTTCGTCTGACGTTTGCGTAACCAGCCATAAAATGACTTATAGGGAATGCCATGCTGACCACAATAGGAACTTATCGAAATTCCCTTAAATTGTCCCTCGATAGTGTAGAGAAATCATAACTTCTCGACATCGGTAGTACTGCACATAATTATTACTTTGGGGACAGAGCAAAGGTAAAGAAGTTAAACATCATGGGCAATACGTCGTTTTTGGACGCTTACCAATGAGTGCTTACCACTGACTTTATACATTTACGTATTCTTTGCAAACTGTAAGCAAATCATCTTTCAAAGGTGAAGGAGGAAGATTTGTCAGAAGCTCCAAAGAACGGACAAGGATATTGTCCCTTTTCAAATCATCTTCCCAACCGGCATACATACTTACACTATATCCCAACAGTAGGGCAAGACATAAAGAAGCATCTTGCTCCAATGTGTTGCCACGCAGAGGATATAATTCATTCATTTCATCGTGGATATCTTTATTTAATTGGGATAAGTCATCGGCATACAAATAACTGCCGGAACATTCGATGTGAAGTAAACGATGAGCCAAATTATGAAGATGAATTATTTTATCCTGTAATTCCATTATAGAAATATGATCCAGACTCGTCAGACTACGGTTTTTACAGGTTCAACATACCCGATAGGCATATCTACACATGCACACCCCAGCATATTCAAACGAACGGCAATCTTACTTTTACCATCCACATTAACCAGTTCACCAACTAATCCGGTCAGAGGACCTTTGATCACACGGACCTGTTCGCCACGAGCCAAAGGGGAACTGTTCATGCTAACTGATTCCGCGGAATAATCAAGCATGAAACGGAAACGAGCCATCTGCTCGTCAGGAATTACAGCAGGACTACTCTCACCGCGCATCACCATGTAACGGCTGACAGTAGAAAAACTCAGAACTTCCATGCGTTCCTTTGGGTCTACATGTACAAAGACCATCATCGGAAGTAAAACAGAGGTGATCATCTTACGACGGTCGCTCCATTGGTGGAGTTCTTGTTGAACAGGAATGAAATTCTCGATTCCCATCTTGTCCAGACGTTCGGAAACCTTCTTTTCATGGTGCATCCGAACCAAAGCTACATACCAGCGTTTTGAGTGTGCTACGCCTTCCCCTGTCCCATAAATAGGCCCAGCATTAAGTGATTTCTCTTTTCTTAAAATCATGTTTTTTTACCCCATGTTTTTCCGTTACTTCTTAGGTAACTCACAAACAGAGGGCAAGCAAAACAGGGAACTTTTTTCAACGAAACTATGAGAAGATGACTATTATCTTGGAAATAGAGCAGATGTGAAGGTGTTTTTCAAAAATTAGAATAAAAAAAAGACATAACACGAATATTGCAATATTCGCCAGTTATGCCTGCATTTGATTCATTTTCCGAAAATAATTTCATTTTTGTTTGCGTATTTTCATAAATATGTCCATCTTTGCGCCATAAATCATTCCGTTACCTAAGAAGTAACACACACAGACAAACACTGTATATCAGTAATTTAAATCATTTCATCCTATCTAAACAACATTTTTTAGCGTAAGATTAATTCTTCGATTTACTTCCGTCCGATCTTTCAACTCAAACCCTTTCAGGTAAATCTGCGTCGTCTTGATCGATTTATGTCCCAGTGACTCACTGATCATCTCGATAGGAACCCCGCGATATTTGGCAGTAGTGGCCCACGAATGACGAAGCGTGTAAGACGTGACGGGAGATTTCAAGTGCAGGGCTTTTGCTAACCCCTTCAGGCAATAATTGAACTTCCGGAGAGCAGACTGATATTCACGATAAGCACGCTCATCTTTCCGTTTTTTATCACCGCGAAGAATCCCGAACAGATAATCCGGGCAATTCGGACGGGACTCCTGCCTGTTCCGAAGCTGGTCCAGCATCTCCTTAGCACTATCCAATACCTCAACACTGATAGGAGTCTTCGTTTTGATACGATTATAGCGCAGCACACCACTGTCCAAAGCCGATTTTTCCAGATGCGCCAAATCAGCGAAAGACATCCCACAAAACTGGAACATCAGGGTAGCAATAGACTGCGTACGACGTAAACGCTCCGATTGAGGGTCGTCATACAGAAGCTTATGCAACTCCGACATAGGTAAAGCCCTTTTCTGCCGTACGTCCACTCCCGTATAAACATCGCGAAACAGATACGGGACATAAGGCGCACTCCCCGCCTCTACCCCACGGTTGTAAACACTACGCAGCATACGCATATACGTAGAAATCGTATTTGGCTTCAAGCCACATTCGTAAAGATGCTGCTCATAACGCCGCAAACGCTCACGCGTCACTTGCCTGAACGACACACTATACCCTCCACAAAACTTGGTAAAAGAAAGAAGGGCATTCTGATAAACATGCGCCGTAGAATAGCGCCCCTCCTTTCGCAAACGACCGATGTACAGTTCCCCACACCGGCTAAATCCATTTTTACTCATCATTTGCATCACTAGTTATTTTATATATAATACCATTTGGCAAAGAACAAAAAAACATCGCTTTTTATAAGTCCCCCCATCGTTGGTATAGCTTTAATTAACATTTTGTTTTTTTTAATATATATAAATTAGTTAACATGAGGAAAAAATCATCCCCCGAAAAGGAAAAAATGCAACCATCAGAATGCGATGCTTGCAAGAGATGCAAACTCAATGTAAATCAACAGAATGAAGAGTTTATCAGCAAAGAGGAACTGCACAAAAGAAATGGCATCGCCGAAGGAAAAAATGACTACTTTACTTTGTACCTGCAGCTGTTTTTCAAAGGAATCATTATTCATGGACACTCCAGATCCATCCGGCAACACGGACATGCCATGATTGCTTTCCACAAGCAAGACGGAACTTCCTGCCTGGAACAAGGAACGCTGGTAGGATATGAAAAATTCTTCCATCGGATATACCGCATCACACAGGAACAGGAATCAATCGTTTACTGGAACATGGAACAACATGCGTGGAGAAGATTTATGATTGAGAATCTGCTGGAATGGAAAGCAAACGTATAACATCAACAAATAAATATATACATAATATGAGCCTAGAATATACGGGGATACCTTATTTCCCCTTGACATCCAACTTCTTTGAAGAAGATGTACCCGAACTGCTGGAAGCCAAATTTGGCATCAAAGCTTCATACCTGTTAATCAGACTGCTCTCCAAAATCTACAAAGAAGGATATTACATCACCTGAGGTGAAGAACAATGCATCATTTTTCTTCGCAAAGTACCATAAGGTCAGCAACCTCAAAGAGATGCAAAGCATTCTGCGCTTGTCTGATTATGGAAAAAAGGGAACCTCCGTATGGAAATTGCTGTCAAACACCAACTGGAATAAAATAGAAGCTCCGGGAAGGTATATCATTGCCGCGCTGACAGCAGGAAGAAGAAAACCGGCAGATTAAAGCCTGCATATTTTTCAACAGCAATGCGGGAGAAACCCCTCCGGTTTTCTCCCGCATTTGGAAAACAATAAAATTAAACTCACTTAATAATCCGCCAATTCGTTCGCTATTGCTTTCTTGAAAGACTAATTGGCATCATTCTTCGTTTTTTCCATGAGACATGTCCTCTTAAGCAATTTAATTCTTAACCTAATTATTAATTCAGTCCCCTTCACATTCTGTCTGATCATTGACAGTTCATCCACCTACTAACTATTGTCTGTTTATAAATCGTTCCTTATATTTATAAGAGGAGCTTTCTTTCCTTTTTTACCAAGAAAAATAAAAGAAAAAACAGATTTAATTTAAAAACGCCCTTCAGAGTACTCTGAAGGGCGTTTTTAAATGGAAGTTTTTTTTCGCTCCGTCTATTCCAAAATGACTTTCTGCCCATTCAACTGATAACTGATTCCCAAAGAACCAAATACTCTTTTCAATGTTTCATGCAGATCTTTCGTCAGGATGGTTCCGTTATAGTACAGTTCATTATATTTTTCACACCCTACCACTTCCACATCAAATATATGCTGAATATCCGCTACTACATTGACCAGCGGATCATCTTCATAACCGAGCACTTCGGGCAGTTCTTCTTTTTCCTGAACAGGGCCGATCTCATTTTCATCACAGCGTACACTTTCGCCTGCCTTCAATGTCTGCTCGCCAATCGGTGTTTCCACTTTGACACTTCCCTCTTCACAATTGACAGTGATCGTTTTTCCTTCCTGCTCAACCAAAAATTTTGTACCTAACACTGTAACATCTCCGGCTTCTGTTCGTACAGTAAACGTCTTGCCCGGAGTCACATCGAAGAAGGCCGATCCGAGCAGATTCAGTTTACGCCCCCAAAGCCAGCTCACTTTGTTATAAGACAAAGTTGAGTTTTGCATCAGTTTCACAGAACTACCATCCGGTAGCCTGTAATCGACAGCTACCGCTTCAGACGTAATCTTCTCTTCCGAAGCAAAATAACAGGTACCTGTTCCAAAAAGAAGAATAAACATAGCCGCTATTCCCCAATAGACACGATTACTCCTGCGGAGTATCCATTTCTGTCCTCCCACAGTGTTCTGTCTGCTTGTTAATGCATCCGCACGTTTTTCTTCACGAAATTCTTCTAACTTCCTACCAACTACAGACTTCCGTGCAAACAACTCACCTTTCAGAGGGAGTTTACCGTCCTCCATATATTGTTCCAGAAGTTCTTTACTATTCTCCATATCCTCACCTCAATTAAAAATCCATAAATTAGCAGCTACAGTCAATAAGAAAGACTTACTCAATCGCTCTCTCAGTCTGGATATTGCCATGTGGGTAGTATTGTAAACAGTACGGGAAGTCAGTCCCATCACTTTGGCTATTTCGTCCGAATCCAGTTTTTTATAATACTTCAGGTACAGTACCTCTCTCTGCTGCTTTGTCAAGCCATTTATTTCTTTCTGCAGCACTTCCAACTGCTCTCTTTCTAGTTCGGAACGGATAATCGCTGTTTCTATATCTATCTCCAAATCGAATCTATATTCGCTTGAATTGACTTCGTCCAATGATGTGAATACGCCATTAGCAGTTCTCTCCAACTCATTCAACAGCATGCGCTTCAGTGCCACACACAGGTAAGCTGATACGGACTGAGGCTCGGAACAACTCTGCCTCTTCTCATACAGATAAACGAATAATGACTGAATGGATTCAGTCACCAGATCATCGTCACTGGCAATCTTCATCCCATATCCGTAAAGTAAATCCGAATATTCACTGTAGAGTTGCCGGAATGCTTCTTCATCCCCATGCTGGATTTTCTCCCAAAATGTTGTATTCATTTCTCCTTCCCTTATTTACAAGTAACATAATTCTTCCCCTTTTACCAATTATTTTTGTTAAATTCCATCAAGCAGACTAAAATTCACTTGTGAAGTGGAATTTAATATGCTTGAAATCCATTTGTGCCATCTGAAGCACATAGCCCGAATCGGCAAGGAACACATCGCGTCCTTCCCTGTCCTTCGCCATATATTGGTATTTACGTTTTTTGAAAGCTTCCAGTTCAGCAGGATCATCGCTTTCTACCCAACAAGCCTTGTACAAACTTACCGGTTCCCAACGGCAAGAAGCATTATACTCGTTCAGCAGACGATATTGGATGACCTCAAACTGCAACTGTCCGACTGTACCGATAATCTTGCGACCGTTGAACTGATTGACAAACAACTGCGCCACACCTTCATCCATCAGCTGGTCGATACCTTTTGCCAACTGTTTCTGCTTCATCGGATCGGCATTCTCAATATACTTGAACATCTCCGGCGAGAAGCTGGGCAATCCGCGGAAATGGAGCAATTCTCCTTCTGTCAGTGTATCTCCGATCTTAAAAGTGCCATTATCCGGCAAGCCGATAATATCTCCTGCATAGGCTTCGTCAATGGTCGTCTTCCGCTGTGCCATAAACTGGGTAGGCGATGAAAAACGCATGGTCTTGCCATGGCGGACATGCTGATAGGGTGCATTACGCACAAATTTACCCGAACATATCTTACAGAAAGCTACGCACGAACGGTGATTCGGATCGATATTGGCAGTAATCTTAAAGATGAATCCGGTAAATTTCGGTTCATCCGGCTTCACTTCACGCTCTTCCGCCTGTACGGGACGAGGACTGGGAGCAATCTCCACAAAGCAATTCAACAATTCCTGCACACCAAAATTATTCAGGGCAGAACCAAAGAATACAGGTGCACAATCTCCTGCCAGATAAGATTCCACATCCAGTTCCGGATAAACGCCTTCAATCAGCTCGAGGTCACCACGCAACTTATCTGCCAACGGTTTACCGATCTGCTGATCCAGTTCTTCCGTATGAATATCAACTGCCACCTTCTCTGTCACCACCTGCTTGGAAGGCTGGTACAAGTCCAGTTTATTCTCATAAATATTATAGACTCCCTTGAAACGGGCTCCTTGTTCGATAGGCCATGACAACGGACGTACCTGAATCATCAGTTCTTCTTCCAGCTCATCCAGCAAATCAAACGGGTCTTTTCCCTCACGGTCCATTTTATTGACGAAGATAATCACCGGAGTTTTTCTCATGCGGCACACTTCCATCAATTTACGGGTTTGTGTTTCCACACCCTTTGCACCGTCTACTACGATGATAACGCTGTCTACAGCTGTCAGCGTACGGTATGTGTCTTCGGCAAAGTCCTGGTGGCCCGGAGTATCGAGAATATTGATCTTGTAGTCCCGATAGTCAAATTCCATCACGGAAGTTGTCACCGAGATACCACGCTGCTTCTCGATTTCCATCCAGTCAGAAGTAGCCGTTTTCTTGATTTTATTACTCTTTACCGCACCAGCTACCTGAATCTGACCACCGAAAAGCAACAATTTTTCGGTCAAAGAAGTCTTACCGGCATCCGGATGCGCAATAATGGCGAATGTTCGCCGTCTCTGTATTTCTGTATTATCTGCCATACGTTTATATTTTTTTAATGAAGAATGAATTTAATTCATTTTCTTCATCCATTCGTCCAAGCTCTCCTCCCAATGAGGAATTTCGATGCCGAACGTTGTTTTTATTTTTGTTTTATCAAGTACGGAATAAGCAGGACGGTTCGCTTTTGCCGGATATTCGGCTGTATGCAGCGGTTTCACTTTGCACGAGGTTATTCCTGCCAGGCGATGGATCGCTACCGTGAAATCGTACCAGGAGCAAACGCCTTCGTTGCTGAAATGATAGACTCCACGAACGATTCCTTTATTGATAATAGTATAGATAGCGCGTGCCAGATCATTGGCATAAGTCGGAGTGCCTATCTGATCGAAAACAACTCCCAGACTGTCACGCTCTTTACCTAACCGGATCATTGTCTTCACAAAGTTATTGCCGAATGTAGAATAAAGCCATGCGGTACGGATCACTGCCGATTTCTCACAATTATTCAATACAGCATATTCCCCTTCGAGCTTTGTGGTGCCATATACCGAATTCGGACATGGATCGCATTCTTCTGTATAAGGAGTATGGGCGGTGCCGTCAAAAACATAATCTGTAGAAACCTGAATCATTGCAGCGTCATGAAACTGTGCAGCACGTGCCAACTCTTTCGGTGCCTCACAATTCAGTTTATATGCCAGTTCCGGATCATCTTCCGCCTTATCCACAGCCGTATAAGCCGCGCAGTTTACAATCATCTCAATCCGTTTCTCACTGATGTAAGCCCACACTGCCTCTTTGTTACAAATATCGAGTTCCCGGACATCTGTAAAATAATACGTGTGTTGCGGATTCTCTTTTGCAAGTACCTGCATTTCGTTGCCAAGCTGACCATTGGCACCCGTCACTAAAATTCTCATTTATTCATCAAGTTTTAATTCACCTTTCCGGTCTTTATCATAATAGTTTGCCAGCATGGAAAGAAAGCTGCTGATCGCTTCAATCGCTTTCAGCGTATCATCGCTGATCGTTTTCTTTTGCAGACGGAGCAGGAATACACCATACAGTGCCTCAAAGCAAGTCTCCAGTTCCGGTTCCTCTTTTTTACCCCCTTTGTTCCGCAATTCTACTATAAAGGGCAACGCCTTGAAATAAGCGGCACTGTAGAAAGGGAATTTAGGAGAAGAAGACAGTAAATTATGAAGTTCCGTCAGATTGATTATGATATTCTTATTGATCTGCAAATGGCCTTTTTCGCGTACCCCTTCCTCGCTCATCATCGTGATCAGATTGCCGTACCATTCTCTCATGGCAGGACGCTGGTCTTCCGGATAGCGGGCAATTACATTAGCCTCCATCTCTTCCATCTCACAATGATTAGCGCGAATCAGGTCTTCTTCTTGCCACATATATATAAGGTATTCGGCAATATTCTTCTCTTTAAGCTTTTGTGCTATCTGATTCATAGTTTTTTTCTTAATAAAGTGATTCTCCCAGCAACGTATAGATCAGCCCTGCCACGGACACCAGCATCACAATGCTTCCGATGACACGGTTCAATATCCAGATACCCCGCAGATTGAACTTTGTACGTACCTTATTCACAAAATAAGTGATTCCAAGCCACCACACCAACGCTCCGGAAGCGATGGCAAGATACCCTGTAATTTCCTCGAACACCACGACTCCCGGCTGCACAAAGGCAAAACGGGCAAAAAGACCGATGAAAAGGAATATAATCAGGGGATTGGATAGCGTAACGAAAAAGGCGGTGATGAAATTGTGGAAATAAGAACCTTTGTTGGACGAAGCCGGGCGAATGGACTGCACCGGATTGCTGCGAAAGGTGTAGATTCCGAAAAGAAGCAGCATTATGCTGCCCAGCAACTGCAAATAGAAAATATTCTTGTT
The DNA here is from genome assembly GCF_001811315.1 of Bacteroides sp. HMSC067B03. Taxonomy (NCBI): domain Bacteria; kingdom Pseudomonadati; phylum Bacteroidota; class Bacteroidia; order Bacteroidales; family Bacteroidaceae; genus Bacteroides; species Bacteroides sp. HMSC067B03. The sequence continues at coordinate 114,156 of NZ_KV804368.1, forward strand.
AATATAATCAAACACAAAGCTCATACCATAACCTGTCAACAGAGCATATGCTATGTCGCTTAAAGAGGCTCCCAAACCTGTCACAAATCCATACCAACGACCTTTATTCAGCGTTCTCTGAATGCAGAGAACTCCCACCGGGCCGAGAGGTGCGGACACAACAACGCCAATAATAAAGCCTTTAACTATTATATCGAATATTGTCTCAATCTGAATCATGCCGCAAATATCGCACTTTTTTATGAGACGAGGATAGGATATTAACGTTTTTTCCACACAAGAATCACTATATATAGCGATAACAAGTAAAACGCAGATGGAAAACAAACATATTAAATAAGATAAAGGAATTTATTCTCTATTTTTTTCCTGCGACGAACGAAATTGCTTATCTTTGCGCCACAGAAAAATCGTAAAATCAAAAAATAAACATGATTCTTTTTTTCAGAACCCCTTCCAAGAGCGTGATTGCCGTAGAGAGCAACCATCAGCTCACCCCGGACGAAAGTAATAAACTCTGCTGGCTTTTTGGAGAAGCCGTGACGGAAAGTGAAGAAAACCTGAAAGGCTGTTTCGTTGGTCCACGCCGCGAAATGATTACCCCTTGGAGTACAAACGCAGTAGAAATCACCCAGAACATGGGACTTGAAGACATTCTCCGCATCGAGGAATATTTCCCGGTAAAAGATGAAAATGCCGACTACGACCCGATGCTGCAACGCATGTACAAAGGACTCGACCAAAACGTATTCACCACCAACCGCCAACCGGAACCCATCATCTATATCGAAGACCTCGAAGCCTACAATGAAAAAGAAGGTCTGGCTCTCTCGAAAGAAGAAATGGACTACCTGAAAAAGGTAGAAAGTGACCTGGGACGCAAACTGACTGACTCTGAAGTCTTCGGTTTCGCACAGATCAACTCCGAACACTGTCGCCACAAAATCTTCGGTGGAACTTTCATCATCGACGGCGTAGAACAGGAATCGTCCCTGTTCCAGATGATCAAAAAGACCACACAGGAGAACCCGAATAAAATCATCTCTGCTTACAAAGACAACGTAGCCTTCGCCGAAGGTCCGGTAGTGGAACAGTTTGCCCCGGCAGATCATTCCAAACCTGACTTCTTCCAGGTGAAAGATATCAAGAGCGTTATCTCACTGAAAGCGGAAACTCATAACTTCCCGACCACCGTAGAACCGTTCAACGGCGCATCTACCGGTACAGGTGGAGAAATCCGCGACCGTATGGGTGGTGGTAAAGGTTCATGGCCGATCGCAGGTACTGCTGTCTACATGACCTCATATCCCCGTACAGAAGAAGGCCGCGAATGGGAGGAAATTCTTCCGGTACGCAAATGGCTGTACCAGACTCCGGAACAGATTCTGATCAAAGCATCCAACGGTGCTTCCGACTTCGGTAACAAGTTTGGCCAACCGCTGATCTGCGGCTCAGTGCTGACTTTCGAGCATACGGAAAACAAGGAAGTATACGGTTATGACAAAGTAATTATGCTTGCGGGCGGTGTAGGTTACGGCACACAACGCGACTGCCTCAAAGGTACTCCGGAAGCAGGAAATAAAGTAGTGGTAATCGGTGGTGACAACTATCGTATCGGACTGGGGGGCGGTTCCGTATCTTCTGTAGATACCGGTCGTTACAGCAGCGGTATCGAATTGAATGCCGTACAACGTGCCAACGCGGAAATGCAGAAACGTGCCAACAACGTAGTGCGTGCACTCTGCGAAGAAGATGTGAATCCGGTTGTTTCTATCCATGACCACGGTTCGGCAGGTCACGTCAACTGTCTGTCGGAACTGGTGGAAGAATGTGGTGGTCTGATCGACATGAGCAAACTTCCGATCGGCGACAAGACATTGTCCGCCAAAGAAATCATCGCCAACGAAAGCCAGGAACGTATGGGACTTCTGATCAAAGAAGAAGCCATCGAACATGTACGCAAAATTGCCGAACGTGAACGCGCTCCGATGTACGTAGTAGGTGAGACAACCGGCGACCATCGCTTTGCTTTCCAGCAGGCAGACGGCGTACGTCCGTTCGACCTTGCCGTTGAGCAGATGTTCGGTTCGTCTCCCAAGACTTATATGATCGACAAAACCGTAGAACGCCATTATGAAATGCCGGAATACGAATTGTCGAAATTACATGAATACCTGACCAATGTGCTGCAACTCGAAGCAGTAGCTTGTAAGGACTGGCTGACCAATAAGGTAGACCGTTCGGTAACAGGTAAAGTAGCCCGCCAGCAATGCCAGGGCGAACTTCAGTTGCCATTGAGCGACTGCGGTGTCGTAGCACTCGACTATCGTGGCGAAAAAGGTATCGCTACTTCTATCGGTCATGCTCCGCAAGCTGCATTGGCTGATCCGGCTACCGGTTCTATCCTTTCCGTATCCGAAGCTTTGACCAACCTTGTCTGGGCTCCGATGGCAGAAGGTATGGACAGCATTTCTTTATCTGCCAACTGGATGTGGCCATGCCGCTCACAGGAAGGTGAAGACGCCCGTCTTTACACTGCCGTAAAAGCATTGAGCGACTTCTGTTGCGCACTGCAAATCAATGTTCCTACCGGAAAAGATTCTTTGTCGATGACACAGAAATATCCGAACGGCGAGAAAGTGATTTCTCCGGGAACAGTGATTGTTTCTGCCGGCGGTGAAGTATCCGACGTAAAGAAAGTCGTATCTCCGGTATTGGTGAACAACGAAAAGACCACTCTTTATCACATCGATTTCAGCTTCGACGAACTGAAACTCGGAGGTTCCGCTTTTGCACAATCTCTGGGTAAGGTAGGCGACGACGTACCTTGCGTACAGGATGCCGAATACTTCCGCGATGCTTTCCTTGCCGTACAGGAACTGGTGAACAAAGGACTGATTCTGGCAGGACATGATATCTCGGCAGGTGGATTGATCACCACATTATTGGAAATGTGTTTCGCCAACGTTGAAGGCGGTATGGAAATCAGCCTCGACAAGATGAAGGAACAGGATATCATCAAGATCCTGTTTGCTGAAAATCCGGGTATCGTTATCCAGATCAGCGACAAACATAAAGAGGAAGTGAAGAAGATTCTGGAAGACGCCGGCGTAGGCTTCGTGAAATTGGGTAAACCGACCGACGAACGTCATATTCTGGTTTCCAAGGGCGACGCCACTTATCAGTTCGGTGTTGACTATATGCGTGATGTATGGTATTCTTCTTCTTACCTGCTCGACCGCAAACAGTCTATGAACGGCTGCGCCAAGAAACGTTTCGAAAACTATAAGATGCAACCGGTTGAATTCGCTTTCATGCCCGGCTTCAAAGGTAAACTCTCTCAATATGGCATTACTCCGGATCGCCGTACTCCAAGTGGTATCCGTGCCGCTATCATCCGTGAAAAAGGCACGAACGGCGAACGTGAAATGGCTTACTCACTCTATCTTGCCGGTTTTGACGTGAAAGACGTGACAATGACCGACCTGATCAGCGGACGCGAAACACTGGAAGATGTAAACATGATTGTTTACTGCGGTGGATTCTCCAACTCCGATGTACTCGGTTCAGCCAAAGGATGGGCAGGAGGTTTCTTGTTCAATCCTAAAGCAAAAGAGGCACTTGATAAATTCTACGCACGCGAAGATACGCTTTCACTGGGTATCTGCAACGGTTGCCAGTTGATGATGGAACTGGGACTCATCAATCCGGAACACGAAAAGAAAGGTAAGATGCTGCACAACGACTCACATAAATTCGAATCGACTTATGTAGGCCTGACAATCCCGACCAACCGCAGTGTAATGTTCGGCTCATTGAGCGGTAGCAAGCTGGGTATCTGGGTGGCTCACGGAGAAGGTAAGTTCTCTCTGCCTTACGATGAAGACCAATATAACGTAGTGGCAAAATACAGCTACGATGAATACCCCGGCAACCCGAACGGCTCCGATTATTCTATCGCAGGTCTTGCCAGCGCAGACGGTCGCCATCTGGCAATGATGCCTCACCTCGAACGTGCTATCTTCCCGTGGCAGAATGGTTGCTATCCTGCTGACCGTAAGAACAGCGATCAGATTACTCCATGGATAGAAGCATTCGTTAATGCACGCAGATGGGTAGAAGAAAAGACTAAATAAAAAATCTTTCTATAATTAAAACGGAGGCTGTTATTATTATAAAGTAACAGCCTCTTATTTTTGCCTTCTTCTCCATACCTAAAGTCCTTATCTTACAACTTAATTTCCCGAAATAAACAAGATATACAAATAGTCTCCAAAGCTCCTGTTTACTTCACTTTGAGAGAGTTGTTATCTTCTCCCAAAATTTTGTAGTGTCGAAAAATCTTCTTAATTTTGTCAAACTTTCCCCCTCACTAAAGATTCAATAACCTATAAAAGTCCTATTTGTATGAAAAAATGGCTTTTTCTATTATTATTGTTTCCTCTGACCTGTATTGCCCAGACCTATCAGTATCTTGGAGTAGAAGACGGGTTAAGCAACCGGAGAGTGTATTACATTCAGAAAGATAATGCTGGGTATATGTGGTTCCTCACACACGAAGGAATCGACCGGTACAACGGCAAAGAGTTTAAACGGTATAAATTAATGGACGGCGATAAAGAACTGAATTCGCTGTTAAATCTGAATTGGTTATATATCGATCCGGAAGGAACGTTGTGGGAAATCGGGAAGAAAGGCAAGATTTTCCGATATGACCATATTCATGACACTTTCGAACTCGTTTACAGATTGCCGATAGAGGATTTCCGGGATTTGCCGGCTCCGATCAGCTTCAGTTGGATTGACCGGAACAATCATATCTGGCTGTGTAACGAAGAAACGATCTTTCTCTACAATACCTGTACGGGACAGGTCACTCAAGTTAAAAATAGTCTCAGCGAAGCAATCAATGACATTGAGCAAATCGACGAATCCCATTTTTTCATTGGGACGGAGGTGGGAATTCACCATGCGCAACTGAAAGACAACACACTGCAACTTCTTCCTTGTGACAAACTGGACAATGTGAATATCCAAGTCAACGACTTGCACTTCGATCCCAAGATACGTAAGTTGTTCATCGGTGCCTTTCAACGGGGGATCATGGTTTACGACATGAAAACGAAAATGGTCACACAACCGGAAGTCAGCCTGAAAGACGTCAGCATATCACGAATTAAGCCCTTGAATGCCAAAGAACTACTGATCGCCACCGATGGCGGAGGTATCTATAAAATGAACGTTGAGACTTATCAGACCGAGCCATTTATTGTAGCAGACTACAACAGCTACAATGGCATGAACGGAAACAGTATCAATGATATCTATATAGACGAAGAGGGCCGGATATGGATGGCAAACTATCCGATTGGAATTACCGTGCAGAACAATCGTTATCCAAGCTACAAATGGATCAAACATTCTGTCGGCAACAAGCAATCCCTGATCAATGACCAAGTAAACTCCATCATAGAAGACAGTGAAGGGGATTTATGGTACGGCACCAACAACGGAATAAGCTTGCAGAAGTCAAAAACCGGTAAATGGCATTCATACCTCAGCACGTTTGAGAATGTACAGAATAGTAAAAACCATATATTTACGACCTTATGCGAAGTATCTCCCGGCATCATCTGGGCAGGCGGATATTTCTCGGGGATTTATCAGATAGACAAACGTACATCAAAGACAACTTATTTTACACCGGCTTTGTATGCCCGTGAGGATATACGTCCGGATAAATACATACGCGATATCCGGAAAGACTCTCATGGCTACATATGGACCGGGGGATATTATAACCTGAAGCGCATCAATGTACAAACCAAAGACATCCGGCTCTATCACGGACTGCACTCCGTGACTGCCATCATCGAAAAGGATGACAAAAGCATGTGGATAGGTACGGCAACAGGACTGCATCTTCTGGATAAAGAATCCGGAAAGTTCGAACGTATCCAGCTACCTGTAGAATCGACCTATATCTATTCCTTATATCAGACAAAGAAGGGATCACTGTATATAGGCACCAGTGGATCGGGAGTTTTGATTTATGATCCGCAGACAAAACTGTTTACCCATTACTATACAGGAAACTGCGCCATGATATCCAACAATATCTACACCATATTATCGGATGAAGACAACGAAATCCTGCTAAGTACGGAAAGCGGACTGACCAGTTACTACCCCAAGCAAAAGACCTTCTATAACTGGACTAAGGAAATGGGACTGATGACTACGCACTTCAATGCGCTGTCCGGCACTTTACGCAAAAACAACAACTTTATCTTCGGTAGTTCGGACGGGGCCATAGAGTTCAACAAAGACATGAAACTGCCCAGAACCTACTCCTCTAAGATGATTTTCAGTGACTTCAAACTGTTCTATCAGACGGTATATCCGGGAGACGAGAATTCACCGCTAGAGAAGGACATCAACGAAACCAAAGAGCTCAGATTAAAATATAACCAGAATATCTTTTCACTGCTGGTTTCTTCTATCAACTACGACTATCCTTCAAACATCCTTTATTCCTGGAAACTGGAAGGATTCTACGAGGAATGGAGCAAGCCCGGCAATGAAAGTACGATTCGCTATACCAACCTTGCTCCGGGAAAATATGTTTTGCGGGTACGGGCCATCTCGAATGAAGACCAGCGAATCATGCTCGAAGAAAGGAGCATTGATATTATCATCGCCCAACCTTTCTGGCTGACCGCCTGGGCAATGGTACTGTATGCCATTCTGATTTCTCTTATCGCTGTCATCATACTGCGCGTTCTTATTATGAAAAAGCAACGGAAAGTTTCCGATGAGAAGATTCACTTCTTCATCAATACGGCACATGACATCCGTACTCCGTTGACACTGATCAAAGCTCCTCTGGAAGACTTGCGTGAAAAAGAGGCTTTGAGCAAGGAAGGCATAGCCAACATGAATACCGCTCTACGAAATGTCAATGCCTTGTTACGCCTGACGACGAATCTGATCAATTTCGAAAGAGCGGATGTATACTCTTCGGAGTTGTATATTTCGGAACACGAACTGAATACCTTCATGACTGAGATATTCAACGCATTCCAGCCTTACGCCAATATCAAGCATATCAACTTTACATATGAAAGCAATTTCCGGTATATGAATGTGTGGTTTGATAAGGAAAAGATGGAATCTATCCTGAAAAATATAATTTCGAACGCATTAAAATACACACCGGAAAACGGTAACGTACAGATTTTCGTTTCCGAAAGCAATGATTCGTGGAGTGTAGAAGTGAAGGATACGGGAATTGGTATTCCTGCCAGCGAACAAAAGAAGTTGTTCAAACTTCATTTCCGTGGCAGCAATGCCATCAACTCCAAAGTGACGGGAAGTGGTATCGGACTGATGCTGGTATGGAAACTTGTCCGGTTGCATAAAGGCAAGATTAATCTGTCGAGTGTGGAAAATCAGGGATCGGTGATTAAGATATCGTTCCCTAAAGACAGCAAACGTTTCCATAAAGCACATCTCGCAGCACCAAGCAAGCGCCGGCAAGAGATAACAAGTACCACCAACGTGCCTGCCAGCATCTACGAGAATGTTCATAAAGAACAGAATCCCAATCATCAGCGAATTCTGATCGTAGAAGATAACGATGAGCTGCGCAACTATCTGTCGCAAACACTGGCGGAAGAATATACGGTGCAGAACTGCTGCAACGGAAAGGAAGCTATGACCATCATACCGGAATACAAACCGGAACTGGTTATCTCGGACATCATGATGCCGGAAATGAGAGGAGACGAATTGTGCAAGGCCCTCAAAAACAATATTGAGACATCGCATATTCCTGTTATCTTGCTGACAGCCCTGAATAATGACAAGGATATTCTGTCCGGCCTTGAAATTGGTGCCGACGAATACATTGTGAAGCCATTCAATATTGGTATCCTGAAGGCTAACATCTCCAATCTGTTGACGAACCGTGCCCTTCTGCGAAGCAAATACGGCAGTCTGGATATGGATGATGAGGATGATCACGAAGACGAATGCATCAACTGCTCACAGGATATCGACTGGAAGTTTATCGCCAATGTCCGGAAAAATATAGAAGATAATATAGATAATCCGGCTCTCACTGTAGACGTGCTTTGCAACCTGATGGGAATGAGTCGTACCAGTTTCTACAATAAACTCAGAGCATTGACCGATCAGGCTCCGGGCGATTACATTCGCCTGATCCGTCTGAAACGTTCGGTGAAATTACTGAAAGAAGGTACACACAGTATAACAGAAATTGCAGAAATGACAGGATTTAGTGATGCAAAGTACTTCCGTGAAGTATTCAAGAAGCACTTCAATGTAAGTCCCAGCCAATACGGAAAAGAAGGGAAGCCCCACAAGGAAGGCAGCAAGGCTGGAAAAGAAAACAAGTCCGATAAGGAAGGAGGAGAAAAAGAAGAATGAACATTTATCTCGAATCATTTGGAATCTTTTTTAAAATAGGTGCTTTCACCATTGGTGGAGGTTATGCAATGGTGCCACTTATTGAGAATGAAATCGTAACCAAACGGAAGTGGATAGCACAGGAGGATTTTATCGACCTGCTTGCTATCTCTCAGTCCGCTCCGGGTATCCTGGCGGTGAATATTTCAATCTTTATAGGATATAAGTTGCGCGGTATCCGTGGAAGTATTGTCACGGCACTGGGGACTATACTGCCCTCGTTTATTATCATTTTAGCCATCGCCCTCTTTTTCCATACTTTCAAAGACAACCCGATCGTAGAACGTATATTCAAAGGAATACGTCCCGCAGTAGTCGCACTGATTGCCGCACCGACTTTCACTATGGGCCGATCGGCTAAAATCAACCGATACAATTTATGGATTCCTGTTGTATCGGCCTCATTAATCTGGTTGTTGGGATTCTCCCCGATCTGGATTATCATTGCCGCCGGCGTAGGAGGCTTCTTATGGGGAAAACTTAAAAATTCACCTCTCAAAACTAAAAAGCAATGATTTATCTTCAGTTATTTTATACATTCTTTAAAATCGGACTTTTCGGCTTTGGCGGAGGATACGCCATGCTTTCGATGATACAGGGCGAAGTAGTAACCCGGTATGGGTGGGTAACTTCGCAAGAGTTTACAGACATTGTCGCCATCAGCCAGATGACCCCGGGACCTATCGGCATCAATGCGGCCACTTATGTAGGTTTCACATCTACAGGCAGTGTATGGGGATCGATTGTAGCTACATTTGCAGTTGTTTTTCCTTCTTTCATACTGATGCTGACAATCAGCAAATTCTTTCTGAAATATCAGAAACATCCCGTAGTAGAATCTATTTTTGCAGGACTGCGTCCGGCAGTTGTCGGATTATTGGCTTCCGCCGCACTGGTATTGATGAATACGGAAAATTTCTGTTCACCCAAAGAAGACACCTACTCTTTTATCATCAGCATCATCATCTTCCTGGTAACCTTTATCGGCACCAGAAAATACAAGACCAATCCGATATTAATGATAATTGCCTGCGGAATTGCAGGTCTATTATTTTATTAAATGATGAATGAAGAATGAAGAATGAAGAATTTTGCTGCGCTGTTTCGCTGCATAGTAATTCTTCATTCTTCATTCATCATTTAGTTTTTATAGTTTAACCTTCTTACTTACCGATTTTGACTCATTATGAATACGGTCGAGAGCTGTTACCACATAACGGTATTTTGTTTTACCGGTTTCATACGGAAGTTTGTAGAAAGGATTTCGGGTGATAGCCACGATACGTGACGGATCATCAAGATTCACTTTTTCTTTGGAACCGAAACGGTATACTACATACTGGACGGCTTTGTCCATTTCAGTATCCGCTTTTGGAGCAGTCCAGAAAAGTATATAGCCATCTTCTGTCCATACTTTTTTCATCTTGCGCACTTTGTCCGGAGCCTTATCGTCCATAAAATCGAATACCGGAATCAAAGCCGGATATTTATGGTATTCCTGTACTAAGGCATCACGATATTTTCCCGCGTTCTCAACTACGGCTGCCGCATACCATTGGCAACTTCCACCGATTGTCTGATAAGAACGTTGCAAAGCCATTTTACGTGGAAGCTGGTTGATAGAAGGATTCTTCGGATCGGCATGCTGAACAGTATTCATGACTGCCTGGCCGATAAATAACGGACGGTTTTCCGAATGCTTTGCCCACCAGTCAACCAATGTGGCATAATCGGCAGCCTTATGGCCTATTTCCCAATAAATCTGAGGAATATTATAGTCAATCCATCCTTCACGTGCCCAAAGCAGTACGTCGGCATAGAGATCATCATAGTTCTGCAATCCATTTGTATTGCTGCCCAACGGATCTGTTTTCTGATTACGGTAAATACCGAAAGGACTGATACCGAACTTCACCCACGGCTTTATGCCCCGAATGGTTTCATGAAGTTTCTTTATCAGAATGTTTACATTGCCACGACGCCAGTCTGCCTTGTTGTTGAAACCGCCTCCGTAACGGGCAAAGCTCGCATTATCCGGAAAATCGACTCCCTTGATAGGATAAGGATAAAAATAGTCGTCCATGTGGATAGCATCTACATCGTAGCGGGATACAATATCGGAAACAATCTTGCAGATATGCTCACGGCTTTCGGGAAGCGCCGGATCGAAATAAATCTGATCGCCATAAGTGACAAACCATTCCGGATGTTCATGATAAATATGTGTCGGAGCGAGTTGATTTTTCAATGAAGTCTTTACACGGTAAGGATTAATCCATGCATGGAATTCCATATTCCGTTTATGGCATTCTTCGATCATGAATTGCATCGGGTCCCACATCGGAGAAGGTATCTGTCCTTGTGTTCCTGTCAGGAAACGACTCCACGGTTCATATTGTGAAGCATACAAAGCATCCGCTTCGGGACGCACCTGAAAGATAATCGCATTGATGCCCGCTCCCTGAAGAGAGTTCAGCTGACCGACCAATGTCTGTTTCAGCTTCTCTGTCGGTACACCGCGGAACTGTCCGTTGACAGCTTGTATCCATGCAGCACGAAACTCACGTTTGGGATATGCATTGCCCGATGGCACTTGCGCTCTTGCTCCTGCCGCCAGAAGCAAAACCAATAAGAAAAGATAGTTTTTCAGATTCATAATGTTCTTGAGTCATAAAATAATGTGGTGCAAAGATAATAGAAGCAGACACTATCTCCAACTATTATTGAGGCCATTCGACTACAAATCTTGCACCACCCGCGTAGCTGGTGTCCAGACGGACATTTCCATCCACTAATTCCATGATCTGACGGATGATAGACAATCCCAGTCCGGTGCCCTGAGTGAAAGCGTCAATCTTCGCAAAGCGTTCGAAGATAGCATCCCGATAGTTCTCATCAATTCCGGGACCGGAATCTTCAATGATAAAGCGTACCAGATGATTCGGTTTGTCTTCCGCATAGCTGAGACGTATAAATCCGGATTCTGTAAATTTATTGGCGTTGTTCAGCAAGCCGAGAAGTACCCGTTTTATCCAAACCTCTACCGTACACAATGTTACCAAAGCGGAAGAAGGCGCATATTGCAGCTCTATTCCATCTTTCAGATTCTGACGAACCGCCTCCATACATTCCCGGCAACATGCATCCACATTGACCTGTTTCTTCGGCATATCATCCGTCTGGGAGTCCATATCGGCTATATCAATCACATTGTTCACCAAATCCAGCAAATACGCGTTGCTGCTTTCCATCTGACGGGCGTATTCTTCTATTTCTTCCTGTGTCAACCCGCCGGCAGCCATCAATGATGAAAAACCGATAATCGAATTGAGCGGAGTCCGGATTTCATGTGTAATATGCTGGATAAAGGAGCTTTTCATGTGGCTGGCTTTGACGACTGCCTTATTGGCCGCGTCCAGCTTCCGGTTCAGCGATAAAGAACGCATATAGTAGAAAGTGATAACGAGCAGTAAGGCCAGTATCAATCCCCCCACAATCAGGGAAGTTATGAAAAGATTGCGATTTACTTCCGCCCGCAATTCGAGTTTATCATGTTCCAGTTTGTCTACTTCAAACTGCACGGTATACTTGCTCAGCTGTTCATCCAGCTCTGCCGAACGAATGGAATCATTAATATGGGCATAGGATTTATATACTTCGCAGGCATCTTCAAAGCGCCCCATCTGTTCCATGAACTGAGCCTTCAGCAAATGATTGGCAGGATAACAACTACCCACCGAATGATGATAGTCCATCAATGAATCGAGATAAGTCAGTGCCATTTTGTGGTCATTCAATGTCCGGGCACAAAGTATCTTATATCCCAACCATCCCTCGCGGGGAAAAGTATTCATATTTTCGTGATAAAACTTATCCGCTTGGGCAATAAACGGTTCCGCTGCTTTTTTCCCTTTCAATGCCAGCGTGGCAATCACCTGAAACTGATAATAACGCATGGTAAGTTCCGGTCGGACAGGCATATTCTTACGCTTCATTTTTTCAATCAGCCCCGGCATACGGCCCAGATATTCTATCGCATTGGCATACTCTCCTCTTGCCAGATTAGTCTGAATGATATTCAACGATACCACGTAAGCGTCTTCATAAAAGCCGGCCTCAACAAAATGCTTTAATGCGGAAGAATAATATTCGAGACAAAGCTTGACATTATTGCTGAACATCCGATGGTTATATCCGATACACATTTCACCGCAAGCCATTCCGAAAGCACTTTTAGCCGCATCCGCATCCTTCTGGAGAAGTTCCGTTTCACGCATAGCCTCATCTTGCAACCCCTTTTCAGTCAGCAACTGAATATATTGGCGCCACTGCGTATAACGATTGTTGACATGACCGCATTTCAAACACCAGTCCATATATTCATAAGCGACTACTTTCAGGCTATCTGTATTCCTCAACCGATAATAATGGGAAGCAATCTGAGAATAGGCATTATCAATATTGACCGTATCGTTCTGCTGCCTTGCCAGACTCATATATTCCTGATAGAAAGGCATAAAATCCTTCTGACCTATTTTATTCGAGATACTGTCGGAAAGGGCTTCCAACCGTTTTTCTTTGTTTGTGCTACTAAAGGCGAAAGTAGATGCAAAACACAGAATGAATAAGCTAATAACCATCCGGATGTTTCTCACGATTCAAGTCAATTTGTTATTATTTTGAAATGTTTGTTGTAAAATCCGGACTAAGATACGCCATTTATCCGGAAGCAATTTCTTTTTATTACTAATTATAACATATCTTAACCCGGTCAAAAACCTTTCTTCTACCAATAAAATCGCTAACTTTGCCGACTATCATAAAAAAGGAGTATTTTATGTCAGAAAACAAACATATTTCAATCAAAGGAGCGCGGGTTAACAACCTGAAAAACATCGATGTAGATATTCCACGCAACAAGCTTGTTGTTATCACCGGATTATCCGGATCGGGGAAATCGTCGCTCGCTTTTGATACTCTCTATGCAGAAGGACAACGTCGTTATGTAGAAAGCCTCAGCAGCTATGCACGCCAGTTTTTGGGACGAATGAGCAAACCTGAATGTGATTTTATCAAAGGAATCCCTCCGGCAATTGCCATCGAACAGAAAGTGAACAGCCGCAATCCGAGATCTACCGTAGGAACTTCAACTGAGATTTACGAATATCTGCGCTTGCTTTATGCGCGGGTAGGACGTACATACAGCCCTGTCAGCGGAGAAGAAGTCAAGAAACATTCGACAGAGGATATCGTCAACTGTATGCTTTCGTATCCGGAAGGGACAAGATATACGGTATTGACCTCTATCCGCCTGCGTGAAGACCGTACACTGCAACAGCAACTGGAAATAGACCTGAAACAAGGTTTCAACCGGGTGGAAGTGAACGGTGAAATGAAACGTATCGATGAATACAAGCCGGTTCCGGGTGACGAGGTTTATCTGTTGGTAGACCGCATGGCAGTGGCAAACAGCAAAGATGCCATCAGCCGACTGACGGACTCTGCCGAAACCGCTATGTATGAAGGGGACGGCATGTGTATGCTACGCTTTTATCTGCCGGACGGAACAACCAAACTATATAGTTTCAGCACGAAATTCGAAGCGGACGGCATCACTTTCGAAGAACCGAATGATCAGATGTTCTCGTTCAACTCTCCGATCGGTGCCTGCCCCGTATGCGAAGGGTTCGGCAAAGTGATCGGTATTGACGAGCACCTGGTAGTGCCCAACCGTTCGTTATCCGTATACGAAGGGGCCATCGTCTGCTGGCGTGGTGAAAAGATGGGAGAATGGAAGGAAGAGTTGATTCACAATGCGGATAAATTCGATTTTCCGATTTTCACTCCTTACTACGAACTGACAGACGAGCAGCGCCGCACACTGTGGGAAGGAAACCAATACTTCCACGGCATCAACGATTTCTTCAAGATGCTGGAAGAGAACCAATATAAGATACAGTATAGGGTGATGTTAGCACGTTACCGGGGTAAAACGATCTGCCCGAAATGTCACGGCACACGCCTAAAACCGGAAGCAGGATATGTACGGGTGAACGGAAAAAGTATTTCTGAACTGGTGGATTTACCCATCACGGAATTGAAACAGTTTTTCGATCATTTGGACTTAAACGAGCATGACACACAGGTAGCCCGAAGGATCCTGACTGAAATCAACAGCCGTATCCGCTTCCTGATTGATGTAGGATTGGGGTATCTGACTCTAAACCGCCTCAGTAACTCACTGTCGGGTGGAGAAAGCCAGCGTATCAACCTCGCGACTTCACTCGGAAGCAGTCTTGTCGGCAGTCTCTACATTCTGGATGAACCGAGTATCGGTTTGCACAGTCGTGATACCGACCGTTTAATCCGTGTACTGCGCCAATTGCAGGAGCTCGGAAATACAGTAGTAGTGGTAGAGCACGATGAAGAAATAATCCGTGCTGCCGATTATATCATAGATATCGGCCCCAATGCCGGTCGTCTGGGAGGAGAAGTCGTTTATCAAGGTGACATGAAAGATCTCCGGAAAGGCAGCAATAGCTATACGGTACGTTATCTGTTGGGAGAAGAGGAAATTCCCGTTCCCGAACATCGCCGTCCGTGGAATAATTATATCGAACTGACAGGTGCCCGCGAAAACAATCTGAAAGGGGTGAATGTACGCTTCCCTCTCAATGTGATGACAGTGGTCACAGGTGTTTCCGGTTCGGGCAAGAGTACGCTGGTGCGGGATATTTTCTATCGGGCGCTAAAGCGTGAACTGGATGAATGCAGTGACCGACCGGGAGAATTTTCTTCTATCGGGGGAAGTCTTCGTGACTTGAGAAATATTGAGTTTGTCGATCAGAACCCGATCGGCAAATCATCCCGCTCCAATCCGGTGACTTACATCAAGGCTTATGACGAAATCCGTAAGTTATGGTCGGAGCAACCACTGGCGAAACAGATGGGATACACAGCCGGACATTTCAGTTTCAACAGTGAAGGCGGACGTTGCGAAGAATGTAAAGGTGAAGGAACCATCACGGTAGAAATGCAGTTTATGGCAGACTTGGTACTAGAATGCGAATCCTGTCACGGTAAACGTTTTAAAGCGGATACACTGGAAGTGAAATTTCATGATAAGAACATCTATGATGTACTGGAAATGACAGTAAACCAAGCTGTTGAATTCTTCACCGAACATGGTCAGAAGAAGATTGTAAAAAGACTGCTTCCACTGCAGGATGTCGGGTTGGGGTATATCAAACTAGGCCAGTCCTCCTCTACCCTGTCCGGTGGTGAAAATCAGCGTGTGAAACTCGCGTTTTATCTGAGTCAGGAGAAAGCCGATCCAACCTTATTCATCTTTGACGAACCGACTACGGGGTTACATTTCCATGACATCCGCAAACTGCTGGATGCTTTCGACGCACTCATCCGACGAGGACACAGCATCGTCATCATCGAGCATAACATGGATGTTATCAAATGTGCCGATTACGTTATAGACCTCGGACCGGAAGGCGGAGACAAAGGCGGAAATATCGTTGCAGTAGGTACACCAGAAGAAGTAGCCGCTTGCGAAGCAAGCTATACCGGGCAGTTCTTGAAAGAGAAACTTTCATAAAATGAAAAACTAAAATAATGAAGAATGAAAAATGAAGAATTCTGCTGCGCTATCAAGCTGCATAGGAATTCTTCATTCTTCATTCTTAGTTCTTCATTTAAAAGTAGAATCCGAATCCGATCTTAATGCCGAAGCGTGACATGTCGCTATCGTTAAAGCGCCATTTGTAATATACGACAGGTTCGATGGTTACGGTGCGAGAGAGGAAATAGGCGTATCCGGCTTCGATACCCAGTCCCCAATCGGTACGATGAGATCCACCGTCGTAACGGAAGCGGTTCCAGTCGAGACCACCACCCAGATAAACACCTGTGGAGTTAAAGTAAAAACGCATGCCTGTACCTAATGTGTATTCGTCTACAGGTTTGGACCAGTCGGCACCGAGATTTACCATCAAGGCAATACCATCGGCAAGAAATGTACCGGCTTGCGCACCAATACCAAACGTTGCTTTATCATTCTTATTATACGAGAAATCTAATCCTGTTACAGAAGGATTAAGAATCATTTTTCCTTTCTCAAACTGAGCTTGGGCAGCTATCGATACCACCAGCAGACAAATAGCTAAAGCTAATTTCTTCATAAATTTACTTTTTTAAGTGAATAGATTGTTCGTCTTTTTTACGACTTTCGTTCATTTGCTCCTCTTTACGGCGTTCACGCATTTGTTCCTTCTTCCGAAGCACCAGCCAAAGCAAGAGAACGATAGCATAAGAGCCTACCACTGTAAGAATCTTCTCTGTCTGACTGACTTCCGTGTTACGAGGTAACAAATAGGCCGCCGTTACTGATACATAAATAAGGAATGCAATAGCAACTCCTGTCGATTTCTTTATTTTCTTCATTCTGATAGTTTTCTAATTTTTTGTTTTCCCAACCAGATAAAGAACCAAGCAATAGCTACCACTACGCATCCTATACCGATACAGTAGGAAACTATATGCGAAAGTCCCAGACCTTCGGGAGCAATACATATATAAGTAGAACAAACACTTGTCATAAATAAGGCGGGTATCAGAGTGATCCAGTAAGGCTTTTTAGCTACCACAAGGTAGACTGTTATAGCCCACAGGGTGAACACCGCCAATGTCTGATTGGCCCAGGCAAAATAACGCCAGATCATATTAAATCCGTCTGCATCACGCAAGCTATAAAGAAGCAAGCCGATAGCTACCGCAAACATCGGGATACAGATGTATAAACGGCGACGCATGCTCTTTTGTTCCAGTCCCAGAAAGTCCGCAACAATCAAGCGGGCAGAACGGAAAGCGGTATCTCCCGAAGTAATCGGAGCTGCAATTACTCCTAAGATGGCAAGCACTCCACCCACAGCACCCAGCCAGTCTTTTGTGATGGCATCTACTATTACAGAAGCATTGTTCTCTTCCATTCCATTTTCATGGAAGAAATAAGTGGCTGCTGCTGCCCAGATCAAGGCTACGATGCCCTCGGTGATCATTGCTCCATAAAAAACAGGACGTCCATGACGTTCCGAAGTCATACATCGGGCCATTAAAGGACTTTGCGTAGCATGGAAACCGGATATGGCACCACAAGCGATACTCACAAACATAATCGGGAAAATAGGCAGTTCACTCGCATCCGGATTGGTATTCTGCAATCCGTCCCAAAGTTCGGGCAGAGCAGGATGATTAACATATAACATCACCAGAATACCGACTGCCATAAACAGCAAGGCAACTGCAAATAACGGATATATTTTGCCGATTATCTTATCAACCGGAAGTAGTGTAGCCAGAATATAATAAAGGAAGACAACAACAATCCAAAAGGTAGCATCCAGACTTTCCGGAGTCAGCTTTGCCAGCAGCCCGGCAGGTCCGGCTACGAAAACAGAGCCGACCAGAATCATCAGAAGGACGGTAAATCCACGCATGATCTGCTTGGTAGTCAGTCCCAGATAACGACCTATGATTTCGGGAAGACTCTCCCCTCCATGACGCAAAGAAAGCATTCCGGCAAAATAATCGTGAACAGCGCCTGCAAAAATACTTCCCAATACAATCCACAGATAAGAGGAACTGCCAAACTTTGCTCCCATAATAGCACCGAATATCGGACCCAGTCCGGCAATATTAAGGAATTGAATCATGAATATTTTCCAGGTAGGCAGCGGGATATAGTCTACTCCATCGGCTTTGGTAAGAGCCGGGGTTTTACGGTCGTCCGGACCAAAGACGCGCTCCATCAAGCGCCCATACGTGAAATAGCCTGCTATCAACGCCAGCAGGCACAGGGTAAATGTAATCATGGCGTGTTGTTTTTTTAACTGACGCAAATGTAGCATAATCCCACGAAACAACACAACAATACCGACACTTTTGCTAACTTTACAGGTATTTAAAACAAAAAATAGCAGGATTTTCATCTGCTGATAAAGCAAATGATCCTGCTATTAGACGTTATTACAAATAAGGAAAGACTGAATTACGGTTCTTTCATCTCATCAACAGTTACGATTTTCCATTTATCCAAGTCTTTAATCTGGCCGCCTTTATTGCCTACCACCTCCGTGCTGTTGGCAGAAGACAAACCTATTCTTGCTTCAGGGAACAGTTCCAATGAATAATAACCTTCATCATCCGTAGGGGTCAGGAACAATGCATATTTAGGATCATGCACTCTCCAGTCGTCTCCGGGCTTGCCCACAATCACTTTATCTCCATTATTCATTACATGAAGGTTGGTCGCTATATTTCTGACACGGAGGATATGATACGTCAAATTTTCGATGCAAAACAACTGTGACTTCTTCTCCGAATCATATTTTGCGGCAGAAATCACTTTCGAATCCGGATTACAATCCAGTACCATACCGGTCGCTTTATTGACCAAATAGACCTGAGATACATTATCGGTTACATAAGGCATGTATTTTTCCTTGATAGTTACCGATTTCAGTTTGGCATCCTGTCCTCTCCATTGTACAGTCACTTTATGTTTGCCTTTTATCCGACGGTCAAAAAGAGCGGACTGCGTAGTGAAGTTCTTTGTGTTGGCACCCGAAACATCAATTGAAGTAAAAGGAATCGTTTCGGTATCCAGATAGAAGTCCAAGTATCCCGACTTAGTTTTATTCAATTGCACTTCAGCCTCTACTTTCTCATAAGTAGGCATCGAGCCGAAATGTACATCGAATGACAATCTCGTACCGTTCTTCGCTTTTTCAATAGCACCATTCTTTATCTTCGCCTTCGAACCCGAAAGAGAAATATCCGAAGCAGCCACCGTTATCCCACCGGGGTTCATAACGAATTCACCCGTTATCGCTTTATACACTTCCTTCGCTATAATATAATGTCCTCTATGATCGGGATGCACCCAATCGTTGCCGCCCGGCATAAATTCCGGATGTCCCTTCAAAGGATTATACAGATCTACACAGACCAGATTAAGTTCCTCCGCAATCTCTCTTACGGCAGGCTGAATATAATTCTTTGCTACATTGTCATCAAATGAACCAAGAAATCCCCCATCACCGTAATACATCGGAGGAGGCGTACAAATATAAATATCCGGTTTGGTAGACAAGGCTTGGAATTTAGCTATCAGTTTTTTATAGTCTGCCTTAAATGTTTCCTTACCATATTTTTCGAAGTTCTTCTTGTTGGCATCGTTTGCACCAAACTTAATAATGACAATATTAGGCTTATACTCCAGTGCTGCCGCGCATTGCTCAGAATTAATGTAAGCGAATTGATATTCATTAGGATTTTCAGGGGTAGTCGCGTCTTCTCTTAGTTTTATAAATACCGCGGAAGAGCCTTTACCAAATTTGGTGACTTCGTAATCATCACCGAGCATTTCAGCCAGAGGCATCGCGTAATAACCATAATCATTCGTTCCTCCGGTGATACTGTTTCCAACAGTGGCAACTCTAATCTTTCCTGTCTGGGCAGCCATACTTGCTGCAAACAAAAGACAGAGCGACACAGATAGTAGCTTTTTCATTCTTTTATTATCTTGTTATATTCATATTATTTTCATTTTCGCACCTTATTTAAAGACGTCCAAGAATGCAGATACCACTAATACAGAACCGGTAAATTTCTTCTAAAGAGTATTAAATAAAAGAGGAATAATCAATTTACAGACATTTTTGCTAGCTTTGCAAGGTTTAAAACAAAAAACAAAGAATATGTGCCGAACGATTCTCATTCTTTCACTTTTACTTCTTATCCTTCCGGTAAAAGCGCAGCCCAAGTACGAGGTTCGTGCAGCATGGATCACAGCTGTATATGGGCTGGACTGGCCTCGCACACGTGCTACTACCCCTCAGACCATTCGTAAGCAGAAGGAAGAACTGGTGGATATCCTCGACAAATTGAAAGCTGCCAATTTCAATACCGTTCTGTTTCAGACACGCACGCGGGGGGATGTGTTGTATCCTTCTTCTATCGAACCGTTCAATTCGATTCTGACCGGAAAGGTCGGAGGTAATCCGGGATACGATCCGTTGGCTTTTGCAATTGAGGAATGCCACAAGCGGGGAATGGAGTGTCATGCATGGATGGTGACGATTCCGTTAGGCAATAAAAAACATGTCGCTTCTCTCGGTAGTCAATCTGTCACCAAGCGGGTGAAAGATATCTGTGTGCCTTATAAAAACGAATATTTTCTTAATCCGGGACATCCGGCTACGAAAGAATATCTCATGAGACTCGTTCGGGAAGTGGTAGACCGTTATGATATAGACGGAGTACATTTCGACTACCTGCGCTATCCGGAGAATGCGCCTTTATTCCCCGACAAATACGATTTTCGCCGTTACGGCAAAGGACGTACTTTGGATCAATGGCGCCGGGACAATATTTCCGAAATCGTCCGGTACATATATAAAGGTGTAAAAGCCATGAAGCCATGGGTAAAGGTAAGTACTTGTCCCGTAGGCAAATACAGGGATACTTCCCGCTATTCTTCCCGTGGTTGGAACGCGTTTTATACGGTTTATCAAGATCCGCAAGGGTGGCTCGGCGAAGGCATTCAGGATCAGATATATCCTATGATGTATTTTCAGGGAAACAGTTTCTATCCTTTTGCGCTCGACTGGCAGGAACAGAGCAACGGACGACAGGTTATCCCGGGACTCGGCATCTATTTCCTCCATCCCGATGAAGGAAAATGGACACGCGATGAAGTGGATCGTCAGATTAACTTCATACGCAATCAGAAAATGGCAGGGGAAGGGCATTACCGTGTCAAGTATCTGATGGACAACACACAGGGAATTTATGACGAATTGATCGAGAATTTCTATGCCTACCCGGCATTACAGCCTCCGATGACATGGCTGGACAACGTTCCGCCATCTGCCCCCTCAACACTCAAAGTTACGTCCATCGACAACGGATATACCGAACTGAACTGGCAGGCAGCGACGGATAATGATCAACGGAATAAACCGATGTACGTGATTTATGCTTCCAATGAATATCCGGTAGATACAAAGAAAGCGGAAAATATTGTCGCACAAAGTATTCGTGAAACAAGTTATATTTATGCACCCATCCAGCCTTGGAATGCTAAAAAGTATTTTGCAGTAACAGCAATCGACCGTTGCGGAAATGAAAGTGCACCCGTATATGGAGATTAGTAGGAATTTCAGACAGCAATTACCACAATGCGACTTTTCCGATATTCACCAATTCCAATTTAGCAGTATCTTCAAAGAGTTCCCATTGCTTGAAACTAGAGTTCCATCAGCGTGAAACTGCAGTTCCATCAGTGAGAAACTAGAGTTTCATACGCTTGAAACTTTAGTTCCAAACGCTCGAAACTATCTGAAACTACTGTTGATTTGATTGACTTAACCGTATGTTCCAATCACATTGAACGCATCAGCTACTTCAACAATTCTGCTCTCTCAGAAAACATTAAATCATATATCAGTCAATAATACATAAATTCTCAGTCCTTAATACTTGATTTCTCAATTATTAATGTCTGAGAAATCAAACGTTAACAGTTGAGAAATCAGATATTAACATCCTATAAATCAATACTTAACAACATAAAAGTCTTGTTTATCGGGAAGATGCAGAGTGAGAGCAAGGACTTGCTCTCACTCTGCTACCATTGGATCTCTAACTGCTAAAACATCGATGAATAAAGGGATACAGACGAACAGTTAGAGCATGAGAGCAAAACTCATATTAAATTCACTGAGAGAGAAAACGGATGGCTAGAGAAGTTATGGCTATTAATCAGTAAGCTAAAACAATAAACAAAAACGAGCAAAATAGAACAGAATCATGTCAAAAGAAGTATAATTGTAAATCTCTCTGCCTAAAAGAGTAAGGAACTGTGACAAACTTTAAAATTGGCAGTAAAAGATACCTCTAAATCATTTATATTACTTACATTTGAGGTATGCTACTGAAACAAAAGAAACTTAATATACAAAATAATAACATTAACAATTGTAGCTCCGCTCAGCATCCGAAAGTTTTTACATACAAGAAGATGCTACAAAATTTACATCTATAAAAATTATCAACATTGATGTAACTGTATACAATTAAGAATATATATGAGCCACATCCACTTTATTCTCTTTCTCCTAGGCTACCTGACCATGCATCCGTTCGCTACAAAAGCAGCAGGAATCGACAGCCTATTTGCGCATTACTTCAACCATGCGCAAACCTTTGCCGACGCCTACCCTCGCGAGAAAGTACACCTGCATTTTGACAACACAAGCTATTATGCAGGCGACACCATTTGGTTTAAAGCGTATGTAGTGACGGCAGAGAACAACCAGCCAAGTACCATCAGCACCCCACTTTACGTAGAATTAATAGACCAGATGGGATACACTACAAATAAGCAAATCATAAAACTGGAGAATGGAGAAGGATACGGACAAATTCCACTAACAGAATACGTGCTGTCAGGATACTACGAAGTGCGGGCATATACCAAGTGGATGCTTGCCTTTAACGAAACACAATATTTCTCACGAACTTTCCCCATCTATCGCTGGCTCAGCGATAATCACCAAAAAGACCGAAGCATAGCCATGTACAACTGGGACCCTTCTTTCCGGCTACGTCCCAGAGAGAAAAAGAATAAACTTTCTCTCCATTTTTTTCCTGAAGGGGGACAATTAGTACAGGGGATCACGTCTGTAGTGGCTTTCAAAGCAGAAAGCAAAGATACAATCAATGTCTGCCTGTCTGGAGAAATTCAGCAAAACACGAATGTCACCTCTTTCGAAACACTTCACGAAGGCATGGGCTATTTTATGTATACGCCTACAGCCGAGCCTTCCACCGCACACGTCATTTGGAATGATAAAAAATATAGTTTCAAACTACCGAAAGCACTGCCGGCAGGATATGTTCTCCGTGTAGAAAAGCGGGGCAATCAATACGAAATATGCGTCATGCGCAACGAACAAACAAGCAGGGAAGATACAGTTGCCGTGTTCTTCAGCCACCAAGGTCGCCCAATTACTTATCACATAGTAAAATGGGAAAATAAGAATACCAACCGTTTTCTGCTACCGACAGAAACACTTCCAACGGGAATTATGCAAGTTTCGCTCATCAACAGTCGGTGCGAAACATTATGCGAACGATTCTGCTATGTAATGCCTCAAAAGAATCCATTACAACTGAAAGTTCGCAGTAATACTATTTTGTACACTCCCTACGCTCCCATCGCTTGCCATCTCTCACTGAAAGACTCAACGGGAAATCCCGTAAAAGGAAAAATATCAGTCGCTATCCGTGACTGGGAAGCTTCCGATTATATGGAATATGACAACACCCTCTTCACAGATCTACTGCTCACATCAGATTTGAAAGGGTATATCCACCAGCCCGGCTATTACTTTGCAGACACTTCACCCCAACGGCTCAGAAAACTTGACTTATTGCTACTCATACACGGCTGGCGAAAATATGACATGCCCACAGCAATGGGCATTAAAGAATTTACGCCACGC
Source organism: Bacteroides sp. HMSC067B03 (assembly GCF_001811315.1). NCBI lineage: Bacteria > Pseudomonadati > Bacteroidota > Bacteroidia > Bacteroidales > Bacteroidaceae > Bacteroides > Bacteroides sp. HMSC067B03. Next base: position 138,224 of record NZ_KV804368.1, read on the forward strand.
TATCAACCGGAGAAGGAATTAACTCTGCATGGCCAAGTACTCTCTATCATATTGAAAAAAGCTCAGCCAGATATGGAAGTCAGCATTCTGACACGTACAGATAGTTTGTTTGCAGCGGGAATCACTTATACCGATTCAACAGGTTATTTTAACCTCCCCGTAATGCCTTTCGAAGAAACGATGGAAGCTATTTTCCAGACACATAAACCGGGAAAGCCTCGAAACCGTATGTGCCTTGTCAAGCTTTTCCGCAATTTCCAGCCAAGCTTGAGGATTTTAACCTACAACGAACTGAATCCGTTATGGAACAACTCAAACAAACTGGAGTGGCTGGCAAGATTTAATGACTCTGTCTACCAAGATTCTGTATTCGGATCAGACAGTCATTGGATCAGCGAAGTGACCATTAAAGCCAAAAAACGTCAACAAGACCTTAACACAATCCGCTTTGAACAGAGTGTGTTTGCCTTCTACGATGTAGAGCAACTGCTCGAAGAAGAACGGGATAAGGGAAAAGATTACATTACCATAAGTGACTTTTTAAAAGATATCAATTCCGGTATTATCAAGAAATATGGAGGCATAGAGGAATTTGTGAACGGCAAACACGACATCACATGGAAAGATGAAAGTATCAACGCCGTAAAATACATCATCTTTTGCAAAGGAGTCGGTGTACACAACATGTTGCAAGACAAGAATTTTGAAACGGGATATAGCCACATGCTTGACAATTACAAATATAATGATCGGGATTGGACAGAGCAACCACACAGTGAATATGGTCGTTGGGGAGTTATCTGCAACATCATCACCAAAGATGGTTGGAATCCACATCTAAGGTATGACTATACACGAGGTATACGCTACACCACCATAAAAGGGTACACACATCCGCTAGAATTTTATTCCCCCCAATATTTACCCAGCCAGCCACTTCCCTCAAATGACAGACGACGCACCCTCTACTGGAATCCAAATATAGAAACAGATGAAAACGGAGAGGCTACAATTCACTGCTTTAATGCAAGCAAATCCACCTTTCTCACTATCAGTGCTGAAACGATACACGATGGGCAACCGGCTAGCTTGAATATACATTCTATAGGATTAGATGAACCAAAAACAGATCATTTACAATAAAGAAACGCACGATACCGGCTTTGAGACGTCACCGGCACTAACGGCAAATACCCGTCACACACCCGATTATTCTCTACGGACAAAGGGAACGAAGCCGACATCTGCCGATGTTCCTCCAAAGCCTGACCGGCTAAAGGATAATAATCAATCCGAAAGACTCCTTCCGCATCCGCAGCCAAATAACGATCCGTCAAGAACCGTGCCACCACCCCCATATTCATTCGCAGATTAATTTCGACACAAGGATGAATCCGGTAAACAGGCGCTTCACCCGGAAAATGACAAATCATCATATCCACTCCCAAGTATCCATGATAAAAGCTACCGAACAAAGCTGATAATTCTTCTTCCAGACGAGTCCGCAGCCTGATAAATTCTTCTTGTGGCACATAAGCCGATAGTTTCTGCAGAATCTTCTCGTCAGACAGCAAGTCATTTCCCGCATACATCCCACTCCCACCCGTGTGGAAGACCGAATATCCGGCAAAAACAACCCGTCCTCTCCCATCGGCATAAAACTCCATAGCGAAATCTTCCACCTTGTTATATATAGGTTCGCCTACCACCCCACCCTGAGAAGCAGCGACACGGGCACACCAACCGGAAATAAAAGTTGTAAATATGCCTTTACACCAATTCAATCCTTTCCCGCTTCCGGAAAGCGGAGCTTTTAACAAACACACTTCCCGACCTTCGACGAACGCACTGCACTCCGCCAAAGTATTCAAATAAAAAGATTCTCCACAGAAGTATTCATTCAACCGCAACCCCGGCAACAACTTTACCGCCTGCAGACGATGTGAGTGTTCTCTCAGAATATTCATATAATCCGCAGAAGGTAGCTCCGCCTGATCTGCTCCCAATGTCATCAAACGCTTCCGCAAAGCAGGGTCCCAACCCCACGGAGAGAACTTCCGGTCCTTCCCGTCAGCCACTTCCGGTTCTGTCAACAATGCCACATCCATGCTCAATAGTTCACTCTTTGTTTTCAGGAAGTCCGCATTATAAGCAGACGGTGCCAACACCGCACTTCCCGCATCGGCATACCACATAGGAAGCAACGCCAGATCACTCGCCATCTGGCGGGCGGAAGCCGGCGCCATATAGTTCGTCTCACCGCTTGCCAACGCCATATCATGCTCCGGATTGAATATATAAACAGGTCTTTTCGTCATGTCAAAGATGGATTCAACACATTATTCTGCAAATATATACAGGAAATAATCAGGAACTTACACAATAAAGAGAAACTTATAAATTAAAGCACATTTTTGCTATCTCTACTTTGCAAATCCTAAAAAAAGCACTATATTTGCCAGCCGAAAAACAAAGAAAAGAAATGGAATCATTCTATCGCACACACGCCTACCTCGTTGAGCACACCAATGCCCCCGTTCGCCGTGATCTTATGGATGAGATCGACTGGAGCGACCGCCTGATTGGTATCAAAGGGACACGTGGCGTAGGAAAAACCACTTTCCTCCTACAGTACGCCAAAGAGAAATTCGGAACGGACCGTTCCTGCCTGTTCATTAACATGAACAACTTCTATTTCTCCGGACACAGCCTCGTTGACTTCGCCAACGAGTTTCAGAAACGTGGCGGAAAAGTGCTGCTGATCGACCAAGTGTTCAAGCACCCGGAATGGAGCAGAGAGTTACGAATGTGCTATGACCGTTTCCCCAGCCTGAAGATTGTCTTCACCGGTTCTTCCGTTATGAGGCTGAAAGAAGAAAATCTTGAATTGCGCGACATCGCAAAAAGTTATAACCTGCGTGGTTTTTCATTCCGCGAGTTTCTGAACTTACAGACAGGAATGAAATTCCGGGCGTATAGCCTCGAAGAAATCCTCAGCACACACGAACAGATAGCCAAAGGAGTACTTTCCAAAGTGCGTCCGCTGGACTATTTTCAGGATTACCTGCATCATGGCTTCTATCCTTTCTTCCTTGAAAAACGCAATTTCTCGGAGAATCTGCTGAAAACAATGAACATGATGGTAGAAGTAGACATCCTGCTGATCAAACAAATTGAGCTGAAATATCTTTCAAAGATAAAAAAATTACTATATTTGTTGGCTGTGGACGGCCCGAAAGCTCCTAACGTGAGCCAACTGGCAAGTGATATACAGACATCCCGCGCTACGATAATGAACTATATCAAGTATCTGGCAGACGCGCGTCTCATTAATCTGGTTTACCCGAAGGGAGAAGAATTCCCTAAAAAGCCGTCAAAGATTATGATGCACAACTCGAACCTGATGTACTCCATTTATCCGGTGAAAGTGGAAGAACAGGATGTACTCGACACTTTCTTCGTTAACACATTATGGAAAGACCATAAAGTACATAAAGGAGATAAAAACGTCTCTTTTATGGTAGACGAAGTGATGCCGTTCAAAATTTGCGCGGAAGGTGCAAAAATAAAGAATAACCCGGACGTGACGTATGCGTTGCAAAAGGCCGAAATAGGCCGCGGCAACCAAATACCTCTCTGGATGTTCGGATTCTTATACTAAAAAGATTTATTTACTTAAATATTTAATTTAGTTATGACTAAACAGAAGAAATTCATCACATGTGATGGTAACCAAGCTGCAGCACATATCTCGTATATGTTCTCTGAAGTAGCAGCTATCTACCCCATCACTCCTTCTTCGACTATGGCTGAGTACGTAGACGAATGGGCTGCCGCAGGACGTAAGAACATCTTCGGCGAAACAGTATTGGTACAGGAAATGCAATCTGAAGGTGGTGCTGCCGGTGCAGTTCACGGTTCTCTTCAGGCTGGTGCGCTGACTACTACTTACACTGCTTCTCAGGGTCTTCTTTTGATGATCCCTAACATGTACAAAATTGCCGGTGAATTCTTGCCTTGCGTATTCCATGTATCTGCCCGTACACTGGCTTCTCACGCATTGTGTATCTTCGGTGACCATCAGGACGTAATGTCAGCTCGTCAAACCGGCTTCGCCATGTTGGCAGAAGGTTCTGTACAGGAAGTTATGGATTTGGCAGGTGTTGCTCATCTGGCTACTATCAAATCACGCGTTCCGTTCATGAACTTCTTCGATGGCTTCCGTACTTCTCACGAAATCCAGAAGATCGAAATGTTGGAAAACGACGATCTCGCTCCGCTGATCGACCAGGAAGCTTTGGCTGAATTCCGTGCCCGTGCACTGAATCCGATGAAGCCGGTTGCCCGTGGTATGGCTGAAAACCCCGACCACTTCTTCCAACATCGTGAATCATGCAATAACTACTATGAAGCAGTTCCTGCTATCGTAGAAGAATACATGAACGAAATTTCCAAGATCACAGGCCGCAAATACGGTTTGTTCGACTATTACGGCGCAGAAGATGCAGAACGCGTAATTATCGCAATGGGTTCTGTAACTGAAGCTGCCCGCGAAGCTATCGACCACTTGGTAGCAAACGGCGAAAAAGTAGGTATGGTTGCCGTACACTTGTATCGTCCGTTCTCTGCTAAACACTTCCTGGCTGCTGTACCCAAGACTGCAAAGAGCATCGCAGTGCTTGACCGTACCAAAGAACCGGGTGCTAACGGTGAACCTCTTTACCTTGACGTTAAAGACTGCTTCTATGGCGCAGAAAATGCTCCTGTTATCGTTGGCGGTCGCTACGGTCTGGGTTCAAAAGATACAACTCCGGCACAGATCATCTCTGTATTCGAAAACTTGGCTATGCCAATGCCGAAGAACCATTTCACTATCGGTATCGTAGACGACGTTACGTTCACTTCCCTTCCTCAAAAAGAAGAAATCGCTCTGGGCGGCGAAGGTATGTTCGAAGCTAAATTCTACGGTCTGGGTGCTGACGGTACGGTAGGTGCCAACAAGAACTCTGTTAAGATTATCGGTGACAACACCGACAAACACTGTCAGGCTTACTTCTCTTACGACTCTAAGAAGTCAGGTGGTTTCACTTGTTCTCACCTGCGTTTCGGTGATACTCCGATCCGCTCTACTTACTTGGTAAATACGCCGAACTTCGTTGCTTGTCACGTTCAGGCTTACCTGCACATGTACGACGTAACACGCGGTTTGCGTAAAAACGGTTCTTTCTTGCTGAACACAATCTGGGAAGGTGAAGAACTGGCTAAGAACCTGCCTAACAAGGTGAAGAAGTACTTTGCACAGAACAATATCTCTGTATACTATATCAATGCAACTCAGATTGCAATGGAAATCGGTTTGGGTAACCGTACCAATACAATCCTTCAGTCTGCATTCTTCCGTATCACAGGCGTTATTCCTGTAGATCAAGCTGTTGAGCAGATGAAGAAATTCATCGTTAAGTCTTACGGCAAGAAGGGTGAAGACGTTGTTAACAAGAACTACGCTGCTGTAGACCGCGGTGGTGAATACAAGACTCTGACTGTCGATCCAGCTTGGGCTAACCTGCCGGATGATGCAAAAACAGAAAACAACGATCCTGCATTCATCAACGAAGTAGTTCGCCCGATCAATGCACAAGACGGTGACTTGCTGCCGGTATCTGCATTCAAGGGTATCGAAGACGGTACTTGGCATCAAGGTACTTCTAAATACGAAAAACGTGGTGTTGCCGCATTTGTTCCCGAATGGAATGCTGAAAACTGTATCCAGTGTAACAAGTGTGCATATGTTTGTCCTCACGCTTCTATCCGTCCGTTCGTACTCGATGCTGAAGAGCAGAAGGGTGCTAAGTTCGAACAACTGAAAGCTGTAGGTAAAGCATTCGATGGTATGACATTCCGTATTCAGGTAGACGTTCTCGACTGTCTGGGTTGCGGTAACTGTGCCGACATCTGTCCGGGTAATCCGAAGAAGGGTGGCAAGGCATTGACCATGAAACACCTCGAAAGCCAGTTGGCTGAAGCTGAAAACTGGACTTACTGCGCTGAAAATGTGAAGAGCAAACAACATCTGGTTGACATCAAGGCTAACGTGAAGAACTCTCAGTTCGCAACTCCGTTGTTTGAGTTCTCCGGCGCTTGCTCCGGTTGTGGTGAAACTCCGTACGTGAAACTGATTTCTCAGTTGTTCGGTGACCGCGAAATGGTTGCTAACGCTACAGGATGTTCTTCTATCTATTCCGGTTCAGTACCTTCTACTCCGTATACTACGAACGAAAAGGGTCATGGTCCTGCTTGGGCTAACTCACTGTTCGAAGACTTCTGCGAATTCGGTCTGGGTATGGAATTGGCTAACGAAAAGATGCGTGCCCGTCTGGTGAAAGTTATGAACGAAGCCATCGCTTCTGACTGCTGTCCTGCCGAGTACAAAGAGGTATTCGCTGAATGGATCAACAATATGCTGGATGCAGAAAAGACTAAGGAACTGGCTGAAAAGATCATTCCGATGGTTGAAGCTGCCAAGGATAAATGCAACCACTGCAAGCAAATCGCTGAACTGCAACAATATCTTGTTAAACGCAGCCAGTGGATCATCGGTGGTGACGGTGCTTCTTACGATATCGGTTATGGTGGTCTTGACCATGTAATCGCTTCAGGTAAGGACGTTAACATCCTTGTACTCGATACTGAGGTTTACTCTAACACTGGTGGTCAGTCTTCTAAAGCTACTCCGATGGGTGCTATCGCTAAGTTTGCTGCTGCAGGTAAGCGTGTACGTAAGAAAGACCTCGGTCTGATGGCTACTACTTACGGTTATGTATATGTTGCTCAGATCGCTATGGGTGCTGACCAAGCTCAGACTCTGAAAGCTATCCGTGAAGCTGAAGCATATCCGGGACCATCATTGATCATCGCTTACGCTCCATGTATCAACCACGGTTTGAAAGCCGGTATGGGTAAGAGTCAGGAAGAGGAAGAAAAGGCTGTTAAGTGCGGTTACTGGCACTTGTGGCGTTACAATCCTGCTTTGGAAGAAGAAGGAAAGAATCCGTTCCAATTGGACAGCAAAGAACCGAATTGGGAAGACTTCCAAGGTTTCTTGAAGGGTGAAGTTCGTTATGCTTCTGTAATGAAACAATATCCTGCTGAAGCTGAAGAATTGTTCAAAGCTGCTGAAGAAAATGCTAAATGGCGTTACAACAGCTACAAACGTCTTGCCAGAGAAAACTGGGGTGCTGAATAATAAGTAGAAATACTCCAATCTATATAAAAGGCAGGAATCTTGAAAACAGATTCCTGCCTTTTTTGTTTATATCTTAGAAGTAACGACTACTTCTCACGAAGATAATCACTAAAACTCAAAAGATATGATTGGATTTATTATTTGGATTGTCGGTTTGATACTGACTTTCAGAGCCGCTATAGAAATTTGGAACATCAATGCAGCTATAGAGAAAAGACTCATAGCTATCGTGTTAATCGTCCTGACCAGTTGGGTGGGATTACTTTTCTACTACTTCTACGGAAAAGAAAGAATGGGGGGATGGTTGAAGTAAAACTTCATCCATTTAGTTCATAGCCGGATTCTTCTCAGGAATCCAACTGTCAACTAATTCTTTATGTTCCTCCATCCATTTACGGGCAGCCTGTCTTTCCGTTGTCCGGGCTTCTTCCAGAGCAGTCATTAAAGAACTGATCTCCGCGTCTGTCAGGCGGATATTTCTCAGAAGTCTGGCAGCAAAAGGGTCTTTCTCGCTAAAACCTTTCCATGCTACAGTATGAATGGACTCCGCATTGCCATATATATGTTTAGGGTCTTGGAGCACCTTCAGTTTAAAACGGTCGAACATCCAGTGAGGCGTCCATCCTGTTACAACAATCCAGTCGTTTCTATCAATCGCCTTCTTTAGTGAGGCAGTCATGGCAGGTCCGCTCGAAGTCAGCAGTTTATAGTCCAGTCCATAATCTTTGATGGCCTGATCAGTAGCTTTCATAATACCGGCTCCTGCATCGATGCCGACAATCTGACCGGAGAAACGTTCTTTTTCTGCATTCAGTTCTTCTATCGAGTTGATAGTAACGTAATCCGGAACAACAAGTCCGATACGGGCGCTATCATAAATATCACCGATCGTTTCGAGTTTGTCTCCATATTGTTTCATATAATCTTCCATAGTGACAGGCATCCAGACGTCCATGAATATGTCGGCTTTCTTACGGGAGATAGAAGTAAATATAGGTGCAAGGTCTGCATTCAATAACTTCACATCATATCCCTGATCCTCAAAAATTGCTTTAGCAAGGTTTGTTATAGCGATACCTTCCGCCCAGTTGGCATAGGCGATACTTATCTTCTTATTCTTTCCACTATCGCCGCAGGAAACTACGGTGAACAGCAGAGCGGCAATAAACATAGCCGCTATCGTTTTTATCTTATTCATTGATATATTCCTTTCTTTTATGCGTTCTTATTTCTTTTTATTCTTTCTGTTGTCTGCCATTCCCTGAGTAATCCGGTCCAGTACAATCGCTAATATTACGACTGCAATACCTCCTTCAAATCCGAGCCCGATTTTCATTTGAGTGATACCTTTCAGTACGATTTCTCCCAATCCTCCGGCAGAAATCATGGCAGCAATCACTACCATTGAGAGTGACATCATGATCGTCTGATTTATTCCTGTCAGGATGGTAGGCAACGCCAAGGGCAACTGTACTTTATAAAGCAACTGCCAAGGGGTGGCACCAAAAGAACGGGAAGCCTCTACCACATTTTTAGGCACCTGACGGATACCCAGACCGGTGAGACGAACCACAGGAGGCATCGCAAAGATGATGGTAGCGAAAGCTCCCGGCACAGTACCCAATCCGAAAAACAGGACAGCAGGAATCAGATAGACAAAAGCAGGCATTGTCTGCATAAAGTCGAGGATAGGGCGCATTATCTTGCTACAACGGTCACTGTTGGCAGTCCAGATCCCCAACGGCACCCCTAAAAGCAATGCCAGACAGGTGGAAGAAAGCACTAATGCCAGTGTCTGCATCGTTTCTTCCCAAAAGCCCATACCATAGATTAATAATAAGCCCAAAAGAGTAAAGAGGGCCGTTCCTTTACCCGACTTGAACCAGGCAAGCGCAGCCAATACTGCGATTGTAATATAAAAAGGTATTCCGAACAGCACATGCTGGAATCCATCTATAAATCCTCCGATCCCCATACTGAGAGCATCAAAGAATGAAGCAAAATGTTCTGTCAGCCAATTTATGGCCATCTCTATATATTGTCCGATATTTATCATAATTCTATTGCGTTTTGAATGATTTCATTAATTTCTTCTTTATCTTTTCCCGTTACTTCGATGATCAGTGACGAAAGAGGCACGACGCCTTCAAATTCCCGGTTCTCATTCACCACCCAGATAGGCGAATTTGTTTTTGTCATCAATGGCAGAATATCTTCCAGAACCGTGTCACCCAATACCGAATGCACTTCATGCCTTACTACGGAATCGATGGAGCGGACTTGCTCCTTTCGCAGTTTCAGCAAGTCATTCAACCGCACCTCTCCTATCAGTATATCATTGGAATCGACAACCGGAAGAACAGTCAGGTTACGTTCACGCATCTTACGGATCAGTACCTCCGGACCTTCTTTCTTCAAACGTGCCACTATGGGTTTATCTACCATAATGGAGGAAGCTGTAATAATCTTGCTTCGATCTACGTTTTCTACAAATCGTTCCACATAAGCGTCAGCCGGTTCGGTCAGAATTTCTTCCGACGTACCGATTTGTACAATTTCCCCATCCTTCATGATGGCAATCCGGTCACCCAATTTAATCGCTTCGCTCAGGTCATGAGTGATAAAGACAATCGTTTTCTTCATCTTCGATTGTAAAGTCAGCAATTCATCCTGCATCTGCACACGAATCAAAGGATCGAGCGCGGAGAAAGCCTCATCCATCAACAGCACTTCGGGGTTATTGGCTAAAGCACGTGCCAAACCCACACGTTGCTGCATCCCTCCCGACAGTTCGCTTACCATCTGATTTTCGTAACCTTTCAGTCCCACCAACTGCATGCTTTCCATCGCCTTCTTTTCCCGCTCTCCTTTTTTCACTCCCTGCAACTCGAGCCCGAAAGCAATATTGTGCAAAACGGAGCGATGAGGAAGCAGACCGAAGTTCTGGAAGACCATCGCCAACTCTTTTCGACGAATCTGCAACAGTTCTTTATCCGACACCTTGGCTATGTCTGTTCCATTGATAATCACTTCACCGGAGGTGGGACGAATCAAGCGGTTGATGCAGCGAAGCAAAGTGGACTTTCCACTACCGGAAAGCCCCATAATGACGAATATTTCGCCTTCATTAATGGAAAGATTCGCATCTTTCACCGCAACCGTACACCCGGTCGCTTTCAATATTTCACTTTTAGTTTTACCTTCTTTCAGCATCTTCAAAGCTTTCTGCTTCTCATTACCAAAAACCAGATAAAGATCTTTAATTTCTATTTTACTCATACAATAAAATGGTTTAGGTTATTAAAATAATATACACAGCAAAATAAGAACAAACGATAACAGAAATCTTTCTTTATATCGTATAAAGTTCTGATTTGAATACGGGGCAAATTACAATGACTCCCGAAATAATTAATAAAATGATTATTGACAGACTGAGTAATTAAAAAAGGAATAGAATTTGATAAGATAATCCTTTCAATGAATAGCAAAAAAATAGCATTTCGTAAGTACAAAAACAGTCTGTTCTAGTATCTTGCTGGCACAAAGATACGAAAAACGGATTAAACATGCAAATTTTATTCAGGAGCAAGGTCGTATCAAAAGCTTTATTTGTAATGATACGAAAAGACATCCGAATCCTATCTCCCTATCACTCAACACAATAAAGCAAACAGGCAGATTAATATAAAATAAGTTTGAATATTTCACTTAAACACCGTATATTTGACACCGATAACTAAACTAGATTCTATATGTTCAACAGGTTTACTACAATTTTCCTGGGGAAGGATAATTGTCATTACACAACAAAAGAAAAACAAACAGGTTCTGCTACACTAGACGGCAAAAGCCAAGTTCAGTACTTTAGTAAAACACCCCAAAAAATGCCGTTTTTCTATCATCGGCGGAATCTCTATCTGATAGGTTTCCTGCTCGCTTTTATAGTGACTCTGCTCGAATTTATGCGAGGAAGGCATCAAAACTTTATGGTCTTTTCCGATGCGACTCAGTTCTTCTGGCAAGGAATCAGTCCTTACACTACCGATTTTGTAGAATTTCACGGACGCTTCTTTCTTTATTCTCCTGTTTTCACGGTACTGTTCGCTCCGTTTGCGTACCTGCCTGCATGGCTGGGACCTTTCGCATGGAATCTATTCAATTATTCACTGTTCTTTCTGGCGATCTTCACTCTTCCCAGACAATTTACCCATCAGCAAAAATGCCGTATGTTCCTTTTTCTGTTACTGATTCTGGGACAAAGCCTGCTTTCATTCCAGTATAATATAACGGTAGCCTGCATGTTCTTATTTGCCTATACATTGCTGGAGAAAGACCGGGGTTTTCTGGCTGTTCTTTTAATCATGATTTCAGGATGTACCAAAGTATATGGTATTTTCGAACTGGCACTGCTGCTATGTTATCCTCACTTTTGGCGTAACTTAGGTTATGCCGTCGGAACAGGCATCGTATTGCTTGCGTTACCTTTAATCAAAATAGCTCCTATAGATTTGTTTCCTTATTATGAAGAATGGTGTCATAGTCTTGCTGTCCATCAGTCCACCGGAGCGTATGATTCATTTTTCTATGCCCGCCCCATTGCAGCGTGGACATTACCCCATTTCCGTACACTTCAGCTAGGAATGCTCGGTCTGCTGACTCTTCTCTTTTTGGGGAATTTCCGCAAATGGCCATCCTTTACATTCCGCACCCAGGCTTTGGGTATCCTCATGGGATGGGTGGTATTGCTGAGTGACTCTGCCGAAAAGCATACCTACATCATAGCATTGGCAGGTTTCATGCTGTGGTATTGGAGCAGGACAACACGCACAATGACAGACAAGATTCTGTTCTGGTCATGCTTTGCACTGTTATGTGTCGTACCTATCGACCTGTTTGTTCCTGTTCCCGTCAGAACATTCATCACCAGAACCTTATGGCTTCATGTATGGGTATTCTTTATAGTATGGATACGGATGATATGGCTCACCTTCATGGTATCTCTCATTCATCCGCCTGCCACAGATGCTCTTTCAGATTAACACATCCGTTAGCCTTGAAAGCAATTCCTTCTGCCAGCAAGAGTTGTTTTTGTTCCACCCATCCGGGCACCAGCCTTCCGGCGGAATTGACAACTCTATGGCAGGGAACCAGCAACCCATCCGGTACTTCTTTTAGAGCGCGTCCTACCATCCGCGAACATTGAGGTACCCCCAAAAGCAAGGCAATACCTCCATAAGTAGATACTTTTCCCACAGGTATCTGGGAGATAACTTCGTACACTTCCTTCCGAAAAGAGTCGGAAAAGCTCTCTTTATCTACTTTATAATCTTTCATATTTCTTTGTATCCTGTTCATCAAACTATCCTTTCCTTTTCAGGAAATCCGTCGGACTCTCTCCGAACTGCTCTTTATAGCATTTGGTAAAATAAGAAGGCGAACTGAAACCTACTTCATAACCAATCTCCGCCACAGTCATGTCCGAAGAGGCGAGTAAAGAAGCCGCTTTCTTTAAACGGGCAATTCGGAGCAATTCGTTCGGAGAATAATTAGTCAACGATTTAATCTTGCGGTAAAGCTGTACACGGCTGAGCCCCATCTCTTTACCCAAATCCTCCACATTCAGACCGGAATCTCCCATCTTCTCCTCAATCAACGACTTGAATCTCTCTACAAAATCCTTGTCCATGTCACAGACATCTTCCTTCGCCAACGTCTGCCCGTCACCAAAGAACTGCTTCAGACGACGATGAGAATCGATCAGATTGCGGACACGTGCCATCAGTAACTGCGAACTGAACGGTTTGGATATATAAGAATCCGCACCACCGTCATATCCCTGAATACGTTGTTCGTCCAGCGAACAGGCAGTCAGCAGAATAACCGGAATATGACAAGTCTGTAACTCACTTTTCAGTCGGCGGCAACATTCAATACCATCAATACCCGGCATCATCACATCGGAAATGATCAGGTCGGGAACATACTTCATAGCCTTGCGGATACCTTCGGAACCGTCTGCCGCTTCAATCACCGTATAATCTGTGTGCAACAGCGTATGAACATACGAACGGATATCCTCATTATCGTCAATGACCAGCACGGACGGTTTGGAAGAATCATATCCTTTTACCAGTTCTTCCTCTTCGGTCAACAAAATATCCGTTGTGCGGGAGTCCGGAGAAACAAGGATATCATCCGGTTCGGTGGCAACCGTCTCACAAGACTGTACAGGTAATTCAACTGTAAAAATCGTGCCCAGCTTTTCATCACTCTCCACAGCGATTGTTCCTCCATGCATTTCTACGAAAGCTTTCACCAATGCCAATCCGATTCCAGAACCGGCATGGTGCATATCGATCTTATAGAAACGGTCGAAAACATTGCGGATATGTTCAGCGGAAATCATAGAACCGGTATTTGCCACTGTAAAACGTATCCATCGCTTGTCTTCTTTATTAAGTGAGGAGAGGCGGACAGCGATCTTTCCGTTTTCCGGTGTAAACTTAAAGGCATTGGACAGGAGATTGAAATAAATACGTTCCAGCTTTTCCATATCTGCCAATGTATGATAATCTGTCTCCGGCATAGAATCAAAAGAGAAATGAATATGCTTCTTACGGGCTGCCGCCTGAAAAGATTCATTCCACCCTTCGAAAGAAGAAAGGATATCCACAGAAACCGGAGTAAATTCCATCTTCCCGTTCTCATATTTACGGAAATCCAGAATCTGATTAACCAGACGCAGCAGGATATTCACATTCCGCTGAATCAGCATGAGCATCCGGTGCTGGTCGCCACTCAAAGTCTTATCCGCCAATAAATGCTCTACCGGATCGGCAACCAATGTCAGCGGAGTACGAAAATCATGAGATATATTTGTAAAAAACACCAGTTTGGCATGGGTCGCTTCTTCCAGCTGGTGAGAAAGCTGTATCAATTGGTCACGCTGCTCTTCCAGTTTGTCACGCTGCTCTTCCAACTGCTGCTTCTGTTGGAAGAGTTCCTTATTCAGACGGTTCTTGGAGCGAAGTGATTTATAAACGACCAACAATAGCCCTGCCACCAGCAACAGAATAACCAAACTGCCATACATGACGACTTGTTGCGTAGCTACGCGGGAAAGATAACCGCCGATACGTCCGTTGAGTGTTTCAATTTTATTGTCGAGTTCAGAGATATGTGTAGTCTGCAACTGCATGACATGTGCGTTGGTACGGTCGACAACGGCGGTATTCATCACCGTTTCTTTGGGATAGGGTCTCTTTTCAAGAATATTCATGGCCAGTTGCATCACCTTATCGCCATTGGTAGGATAGATAAAAGTAGCATCCAGCACACTGTCGAGTACCAGTTCCAGCCCATTTCCTTTGCCCGGCAAGGCGTCTATACCCACAAAAATCATTTCTTTTTCCCGGCCCGCTTTCTTGGCTGCCTGATAGGCTCCCGGAGCAATACGGTCATTATGAGCATACACGGCATCAATCTTGGGATGGTGCCGGAGCATGCTGTCCATTTCTATTTCTGCCGGACCACGTTCCCATGCAGCATCGGCTTTATCAATCAGTTTGATATCCGGAAATTTACTGATAGCAGCCATAAATCCCTGATGCCGTTCCATCGCGGGAGTCGAACCGCTCAATCCGGTAAGTTCCACCACATTTCCTTTCCCTTCGAGGCGGGAGGCAATATAGTTTCCTACCGAACGACCGATTTCATAATTATCGGCACCAATATAAGCAGTATATTTATCCGAAAGAATCTTACGGTCCACAAGGATAACGGGGATACCTCTCTGATAGGCTTCTTCTACAATCGGAGTCATAGGAGCTGCTTCGTTAGCGGAAATAATCAGCAGATCGACTCCCTCATCCATAAAATAATGGACATCTTCCGCCTGCTTACTGTTATCGTCTCCCGCCGAACGGATCTCTACCGAAACACCTTCATAAAACATCGCTTCCCGAAGAATCTCATCATTCATTTTATGTCGCCAGGAATCGTCGCTGCATTGTGCTACACCAATACGGAAATGAGGAGCATCTTGTCGACACGCTGTCAACCAAACCAAACAAAATAATAGAGGTATCCATTTACTGTATTTCATCTTTTCGTATTCTTTTCTGTCATCCAACTATTCTTTCCATCAGTATACAGAGATTTACTACCTCACCTCTGAAAACCAAACAAGCTGATGGAGAACAAAAATAAAAAATAAAACTGTGAAGTCCACTAACTATCACTAAATTATTCACTTATAAAAGTGAAGAAAAACGAGATTTACTCCTTCAGCATTTATTAAGAAAAGTATAAAGGGTAAACCAAACACTTAATCTATGTTATAAAACAGGCTTATTTATTTGGATTATTTGCTAATTTCACAGAAGCCCGTATCTTTGCAATGTGTTTTTCATAGTATTAGATTTAAGGTTAACAAAGGTTGGAGCAAGGCGTTGCTCCTTTTTTATGTCCGTACCTCACCTAGATCATACGTTTTCCTGGATCAATCCGCCCCCGGTTGTTTTCTGTTTGTTTCTTTCGAATCGGAAAAGAATATATTTAGGCACGGATTACACGGATTAACACGGTTGTTTTACGTAATCATAGCACTAAAACCGTGTTAATCCGTGTAATCCGTGCCTAATAATTTAGTTCATTTCGAATCGGTTTTGAATGAAGAATGAAGAATTACTTTGCAGCATGATAGTGCAGCCAATTCTTCATTCATTATTCATCATTTCGGTACAGTATGGAGCTTAAACCGGATTTTCGGACTGATCTGTTTTTTCCCACTCCTTCTCCGGCTTCCCATCAATAGTGTAACATTTCCAACACCCTGTCCGATATCCGTTCTTGTATTCACCACTTCCGGCAAATTTCGGGGAGGGGGATAATTACCTCAAAAGACAAGGGCAGGTCTCTGTTTAAAAGATCTGCCCTTGCCCTTATATTCAAAAGAAAGATTACCTCAACCGTTCTTTCAAGACTGCAGGAAGCTCAGGCATCGCCCCGCTCTGCGTACAAACGTAAGCGGAAACTTCAACAGCCAGTTTGTGCGCTTCGGGAACCGACTTGCCATTCAGAATGGAAGCACAGAAAGCAGCGGTAAAGGAGTCACCCGCCCCTACCGTATCAGCTACCGGAACTTTCGGAGTTTCCTGGAAAGAGACAACTCCCGGAGTAAATACATAGCTGCCATTGATACCACAAGTCAGAATCAGCATTTTCAGATTGTATTTTGCCAGCAGAATCCAGCACTTGTCCTGTAAGTCGATACCGGGATAACCGAACATACGGCTGATAGTTATCAGTTCTTCATCATTTATTTTCAGGATGTTGCAGCGTTTAAAAGATTCACGCAATACTTCTTTCGTATAAAAGTCCTGACGAAGATTGATATCGAATATCTTCAACTGCCCATCTATATCAGGCATCGTATCGAGGAAACGGTTGATCGTAGCACGGCTTACTTCATTGCGCTGCGCCAGAGAACCGAAACAAACAGCACGTGTATTCAAAGCAAGACGTTTCAATTCGTCCGTGAAAGGAATATTGTCCCACGCCACACCTTCTTTAATCTCATAACAGGGAACGCCTTCACCATCCAGTGTCACCTGTACCGTACCGGTAGGATAATCAACCTGTTCGATCTGTGTCTTCAGATTCTTTTCTTTGAATACTTTCAGAATTTCGTCGCCCAGTTCATCTCTGCCTACCGCACTAACCACGCGGCTGTCGAAACCGAACTGTGATACATGATAAGCGAAGTTTGCCGGAGCTCCGCCTATTTTCTTTCCCTCGGGCAATACATCCCATAATGCTTCGCCCATTCCTACGATTATATTATTCATGATCTACGGATTTAATTGTTTTCCAAATATAAAGTTATTTTTTAATACGGAACGTATAATACAGCAGATAAAGTACGCCGACTGTCATGACAGCTATCGCACCGTTCTGTCCCATCGAGGTATCTGATGCAACGCCCATAGCCAACGGGAATACCGTTCCGCCGAAAAGTCCCATAATCATCAAACCGGATACTTCATTTTTCTTGCCCGGAAGATAAAGCAACGCCTGTGAGAAGATAACAGAGAATACATTTGAATTTCCAAAACCGATCAGAGCAATGCAAGCATAAATAACAGCCTGTTCGTGGAAGATAAACAAACCGGCCATCGCAACCAGCATCATAACCACGCTGATACCGAAGAAAGATTTCGGGGACATCTTGCGCAGAATGAAAGAACCCAGGAAGCAACCTGCCGTACGGAAGATAAAATAAAGACTCGTAGCAAAAGCGGCCTCATCAAGCGTCATGCCAATACGTTCCATCAGAATCTTTGGAGCAGTGGTATTTGTACCGACATCGATACCCACATGACACATGATTCCGATAAAGCAAAGCAGGATAAACGGTTTGCCAAGCAATGCCAGACACTGACCGAAAGTGGAAGGTCTGCCTTCTTCTTTCTCTTCCTCAATCTGCGTGGCGTTGAGCAGGAATATAGCAATGATGGCCACTATCATGTAAATCGGGAAGAGTACACGCCAGCCGAGGCCGAAAGAAGGAATAGCCTGCGTAGCTCCCCACATAGCGATATATGGAGCGAGGAAAGAGGCTATTGCTTTCACAAATTGTCCGAAAGTGAGGCTGCTTGCCAAGCGGTCGCCACGGACAATGTTGGAAAGAAGCGGGTTCAGTGAAGTCTGCATCAAAGCATTTCCTATTCCCAGCAGAGAGAAAGAGATGAGCATCAGTGCATAACTGTCTCCGAAAACAGGCAACAGCAAAGAAGCAAATGTCACAATCAGACTGAGCAATACTGTTTTCTTCTGACCGACACGACTCATCAGCATGCCGGTAGGTACAGAGAAAATAAGGAACCAGAAGAACACCAGTGAAGGGAAGATGTTTGCCTGTGAATCCGTCAGACCTAAGTCTGCCTTTACATAGTTGGAGGCAATGCCCACCAAGTCAACAAATCCCATCGCGAAGAAACAAAGCATCACAGGGATAAGCTTAGAAAGAGAAGCGTTTTTAGTATTTTCCATTGTTTTATCTATTATAATTTCGTATATTAGCACAGTTATTCTGTTTCTTTCTCAACAGGCTCTTCTTATTTTTTCTCCTTATATCCCTTATGTTCCACAGTCGTGATAAGAACGTATCACAGGAGTGAGCAGACCGTTTCACTACAATGATGTGCTCGTTTCACCCGGGTGAGACGATAGCCATCTCCCATACATAAAGGAAAGATAAAGGCATGTTAGCTCATAGATGATGCCTTCCTAAAAGGTAAACCATTAAAGAACGCGGCAAGAAAGGGCTGTTTTATTTCTTCAGTTTATAGGTTACGAAAGAGTCTACTTTGTAAGCTCCTCCTTTACTATAAAAGTCTATGTGATTATAAGGTTCCGAAGGAAATACCTGATTCGTCATAGCAAATCGTCCGCCATCACCGAAAGCTTCCACACTCGACTTATCCACATACAGACGAAGTTTCAATTCCTCTTTGCCGTCTTCAATCGCGGTCCAGGTCAACATCGGAAAGTTCTCATTGAAACCTACATCACCACTCTTGCGGCGATCCATCGAAAATTTCTTTTCTTTCATGTCGTACTGCATGTCTACTTCTTCTCCTTTATCGTTGTAGAGACGGAAGCCGATGACATCTGCATGCTGATTTCTGATAGCCAGCTCTATTTCATAAGCACCTTCGTTACCGGGAACCAGTTCTTTTACCGTACGGGTTCCGTTCACTCTGAATGAACGCTTCTTAGAAATATCACGCAACTTCAGCAATTCGGGAGAAGGAGCAGATTGAAGATAGATGCCATCTCCTACAGCAAACAGACTCAGGTCACGGGGAACAGAGTTCGGACTACGGTATTGAGAGGTCGGCACATCATTGGCATATTGCCAGTTGCTCATCCATGCGATAGCAATACGGCGGTTATCGGGAGCATCGCTCCAAGTTACAGTAGCATAATGGTCTTTTCCCCAGTCCATCCATTTCGTGACATTTGGCTGATTGTCACAAATAAACTTCTTACCGTCGAAACTGCCGACAAAATATTGAGTTGCGGAATCTCCGAAAGGCCCGTCACCAAGACTGCAGAGCAGTACCCATTTCTTTTCACCGGTTCCTTCTACCGGAAGTTCAAACAGGTCAGGACATTCCCACACATTGCCATGAGCGCCGTATCCTTCGCCGAAGCTGCTTTCAAAGGTCCAGTCTTTCAGATCAGGTGAAGAGAAGATTTGCATCTCCTGTCCTACTGCCAGCACCATGATCCAGCGCTGTGTTCCTTCGTACCAGAAGACTTTCGGGTCACGGAAATCACGTGCTTCGGACACCAATACAGGATTGTTTTCATATTTGGTAAAAGTACGTCCGTTATCGGTGCTATAAGCGATGCTTTGTACTTGGCGGTCACTGTTTTGAGTATAGATAGCGACGATGGCGCCTGCACCGAAGCCGGCAGTATTATGATGGTCTACTACAGCCGAACCGCTGAAAATAGTGCCGAGTGCATCGGGAGTTATGGCGACGGGGCGGTGTTCCCAGTTAATCAGGTCTTTGCTGATCGCATGTCCCCAGTTCATGTTTCCCCATTTGGAGCCGTAAGGATTATACTGATAGAAGAGGTGGTATTCGCCATCTTTATATACCATTCCGTTCGGGTCGTTCATCCATCCGTAAAGCGGAGAGAAATGGTAGGTGGGACGGAACTTCTCCCGGTTACCGGTATCGAAAGTATCGGACAATCTCATTTCTTTGCAGCAAGCAGTATTGTCCGGTGAAAGGTTGACACGAACAGGGTCGTTTGAGTTCATTTTAAATTTAAAAGAGATTGTCTTGCCGGAATAATCGGAAAGGTCTACCGGAACAAAATAATCTACCTTATTGACAGCGAGGCGCACATCGAAGTTCTTTACCTCTTTATTATTAACGATCATACTGATACGTACATCGGGGGAAGCATCTTCTACGGGCAGAAGCAGATACTTCTGGGAAGTATTGACGCGTACAAGGCAATGACCTTCTCCCAGATTTCTAATCTGCAAAGGAGAACCTGCCGCTCGGGTTGAAACAGAAATAGTCATGAGAATAAAACAAATCAGAGCAGTCTGAAGTCGTTTGACAGAAAAAAATAAATTCATGTTCTATGGTATTAAAGTTGTTATACTTTTGATAGTTGTTACAGTGCAAAGATAGGCGCTCCGGAAGGAAGCGCCTATCACTTTTGTTGCAAACGCTGTAAAAGATGTTACCTCTCAGTATACTTTTTATTAATAAGTGCTTTACTTAACGTCTGATACAGTCATCCTATGAATCAATAATTCTTATTTTGAGTATATAATCCGGGAATATAATACAGCTGATTATAAGGTATCGGGAAAAACTCATTCTTATTCGGCTCATAATGGGCGTCTTTATAATATTGAGCATAAGTTTGTCCGTCATATACATTATTCTGTTCACTTGCAAAGTAAGCATTCAACGTTTCGGAAGCAATTCCCCAACGACGTAAGTCAAAATAACGTCCATTTTCCATAGCCATTTCCAAACGACGTTCCCAACGCAGACATTTACGTGCTGTTTCTTTATCCTGAAAATAAGACTCGGGATAAAGAGCGATCTCGCATTGGTCTTTGGCATAAGCAATATGTTTGTTTACTGAATTGGCGGCTCTCTCGCGAATATCATTAATAATAATACGTGCTTCACCCAGTTCACCCAGTTCTACCAATGCTTCAGCACGCATGAGCATCACATCCGTATAACGGAATACATAGTCATTCATAGCAAAAGCTTGCCAAGACCCATTGTATGTTTCTCCTTTAGAACGCTGTGGAACTTCTTTCAAAGAAGTATAATATCCATACGTATTCGGTGTACGGGAATTATTCTTGGTCATCGTATATTCAGCTTCATATTTATACGGATATGTCGGCATACCTACCGTATGGAATAAACGTGGGTCCCACTTCTGTTCATCCACCTCACCATTGACCGGATAATCTATTTCCTCATTATAATCATCAAACATGGGTAAACCATCTTTAGTTTTGAATGCATTAACCAGGTTTTGTGACGGCTTATGAAAGTCCCATCCACAAGACCACATTCCCCAGCATCCATTCAAAGTGTTCGACCAGTTAGCCCGTCCATAACTTGTATTATCATCCTGATAGTCGGAACATTGTACTGCAAAGATGGATTCTTTACTGTTCTTGTAATCCGGCAAAAAGATATCTCCATAATCTTCCAGATAATCATAACCTGAAGCTGTCACCTCATTCGTATAAGTTACCACCTTCTGCATATAGTCTTCGTTTATGTGGCTCTCACCTGTCGTAGCCTCATAACCGTCTCCCCATGCCAAGTTCAAATAACATTTGGCCAGATAAGAGGCGGCGGCAATCTTATTAACCCGTCCTCCGTCAGTCTGTTCAGCAGGCAATACATTATAAGCAGTCTCAAAATCCGCAATCACCTTACCAAACAGTTCTTCATAAGAAAACTCATCATTACGGATTTGCTCTATACTATTATTGGTATACGCTATTTCATCAATCCAAGGAACCTGGCGGAATAATACCAATAGCTTATAATAGAAATGTGCACGAAGGAATTTCACCTCAGCAACACGTTGTTCTTTTACATTTTCTCCCAAGACCCTGTCTCCGTTTCTGTCTAAAGCAACCAATGCCCGATTGCAACGGGAGACAGCACAATATAAACGATACCAAAGTTCATCCATTTCATTTGGAGTAGTAGCTGTCAACGTCGACCAAATTTCCAGAGGGTGATATCCTGTATCCGTCGTTCCCGATCCTCCTTTCAGACAGTCATCAGAAGTAATGTCACCGTAAGGAAATAAGTTGAACGGATATGAATACCAACAGTCTCCCAACATGGCATAAGCAGCGTTTACCATCTTTTCAGGATCTGAAAAAGCTTTATCCTCATCAATAACCGCTGTTGGACTATAGTCCAGAAAATCATCACAGTTTGTCAAGGTCAAGCTCATCAGGCAAGCTGTCACTAACATATATATCTTCTTCATAATTCTTCCTTTTTAAATATTAAAAACCAAGTTGTAAACCAAATGAAATAGAAGTAGCCAACGGATAATTCCAATCAGGATTCTCCGGATCAGAGCAAGTCAGACTTTTACTCTTGATAGTCAGCAAGTTTTGTCCTGACAAATAAACACGTGCACTGCTCATTTTGAATTTAGACAAGAACGATGCAGGCAAATTATATCCTAATTGCAGATTACGAAGTTTCAAATAAGAACCATTTTCTACGAAATAGGTTGAGGAACGTCCTTCATCAGCTGTATTGTTAGTAGTCAATGCAGGGATAGTGGAACCTGTATTGTTTGTATTCCATGCACCCAACAAACGATTTCCCTTGTTTGAGCCAGCATCCGTTATACTCCAGAAGTCTGTCTGGAATTTCTGGTTATTGTACACATCTTTATCATATACACCTTGCCAGAACATGCTTAAATCAAATCCTTTATAATTCAGTGCAATATTCAAACCGTAAGAAAAAGCCGGAACAGGATTGTAAATCCAAGTCTGGTCATCAGCTGTTATGCCATTTTTACCATCGAGGTCAGCATACTTCAGACCACCGACACGCGCATTTGGCTGACCGGAAGCATCGACTTCTGCCTGATTCTGGAAAATTCCTTCTACTACATACCCTACGATGGAACCATAAGGCCGACCGGATTCAACCAGATTTTCAGTTGTCGTATGAGCATAAGACCCTGTTGACGTTTCCGGAAGGTAAGTGACCTTATTACGGAAGAAGTCCAGATTAGCAGTGACATCAAGACCAAGTCCACAAGCTAAGTTTTTACGATATCCCAGTGCAAATTCCATACCCCAGTTGCGCAAGGAAGGACCATTAGCCCATGAAGCGCCACCTTCGCCCAAAGCCCCCAGATAAGCAGGATTAATCAACATATCGTCTACATCCTTGACGAAACCATCGACAGATCCATACAAACTACCCTTAAAAAGGGTGAAGTCCGTACCTATATTAAATTGTTCTGCAGATTCCCATTTCAGATTAGGATTGGCAAGTTGGGTAGCACGATAGCCTGACGGGAAAGTTCCTGAATATTGCAAAAACAAGTCATAAGCCGTAGAAGTTACCCGGTCCAGTCCATAATCGGCTACATACAAACCAAACTGCGCATTGTTATCAATAGCCTGATTACCGGTCTGTCCCCATGAAAAACGCAGTTTCCAGTCATCCATCCAATCCTTCCGGAGCAGTTTCGACAAACGTAGTCCCAGCGTGGCGGCAGGAAAAGTTCCCCAACGATTGTCCTTGCCAAAACGTGAAGAGCCGTCACGGCGAATAGTAAACGATGCCAGAATAAAATCATCATAGTTATAATCCACCTTTCCAAAGAAAGAAACCAGTCTATACCCTACTTTGGCACCGGAATTTCTCGTTGTTCCTGTTGCTGCATTCGGCCACATATAGTCTTTATCTTCCAATGCATACTCTTCCGAATAAGCAGAGAAATCAATCACTGACTGCTTGGACATTTCAGTACCCAGTAATACAGTAAAATCATGTTTATCTGCAAGCAGGAAATTGTAGTTGGCCGTGTTGGACCATGTCCAGTTTGTTTCATTATTATGAGACAATGTTGTCTTTGCAATATCATTATTGACAATATCCGAATGATACGTATTCGTCATTGAATTAATGAAAGAAGAATAATGGTCGATACCAAAGTTAGATCGAAGTGACAGTCCTTTAATCGGTTTCAGTTCTACATATCCATTACCAAACAAACGCCAATAATCCAAATGATTATCACGGTTATCGTACGATTCGCGCAATGGATTCTGACGGTCGCTCATACCACCGACAGGACCTGCAAATGTTGTCCCGTCTTCCTCATATACAGGAACAGTAGGTGCCATTTTCAGAGCATTCTCCATAGGAGCACAGTCCACCTGACTCGTATAAGTCACAGTGAAATTCTCACCAACAGTCAGATACTTATTTACATTGTATGAAGAGTTCATGCGGGCTGATATATTCTCAAAATCCGTATATTTCAAAATACCATTATTCTTTTTATATCCAAGAGAAAACATGGTAGAATGCTTTTCATTGGCATGTGAGAGAGACAAGTCATAATTCTGAGAGAATCCTGTACGGGAAATTTCATCCAGCCAGTCGGTATCGGAATATTTCATTGTCTTTTTCTGGTTGATATAGCCGTCATACAAGCCATTGACCGTATAATCCACATAACTCCCGGTTGCAGGATTCCACACAGAGATCGGAGTACCCGTTGCAGCATTCAGATTCAACCCATAGTTACTGGCATAAGCAACCGGATCTAAGCCATCATTCAAAGCAGCCTGCGCCATAGCAGTTGCATATTCCGATGTATTGGAAAGTTTCATTAAAGATTGAGGAGTATAAAACTGTGCAGTCAGATTGGCAGAGAAATCTACTTTCACCTTCTCGGCTTTCTTGCCTTTCTTTGTCGTAATGATAATTACACCATTTGATGCGCGCGAACCGTAGATAGAAGCAGAAGCGGCATCTTTCAATACTTGCATGCTCTCAATATCATTTGTATTCAAAGAATTTAAAGCACGGGTAGTAGGTACTCCATCGACTACATACAACGGGTCTTGCGAAGAGTTGAAAGAACCGATACCACGTATACGAACCGTACCGGTACCACTAGGTGAACCATTGGAAGTAATCGTCATGCCCGGTACCTTACCTTGCAAAGCTCGCATCGGATCGGCATCCGAAGTTGTCTTCAAGGTTTTGGTGGAAACGACTGCCACCGAACCTGTCAAGTCAGCTTTCTTTTGAGTAGAATAACCAGTCACAACGACCTCATCCAACATTTCAGAGTCTTCCTCCAAAATTACATTTAACAAAGCTTTCGCTCCTACTCTGGCAGATTTAAAACCAACGTACGAAATCATTAGTTCGGAACCCTGTTTCACTGTCAGTGTAAAATTACCATCCAGATCAGTAATGGTTCCATTAGTTGTAGAAGTTGTTTCAACAACAGACGCACCGATAATCGGTTGCCCGTCCGTTTTGGAAGTGACATTTCCCTTCACTGTTATGTTTTGCCCCCAGAGGGCTGACATGAAAGCAAACAGGAAACAAACGCTGCAAAGAAGTTTTTTGTTCTTCATGACACTAGGCATTAGTTTAATGTTATTAATTTAAAAGTACGAATTATCTCTTTTCGATGATGCAAATTACGGTTGATTTAAATCAACTGGCTGAAAAATATGTTTCAAATCCTGTAATATATGTTGCATTAAACACCATTTCAGCGGGTTTTATACATTCCTCTTTTTAGCATACAAATAAAATTGAATTATATTCCTGCACGAGTAGAGAAAACATTATCTTTGCACAAATCGTGACGACCTGTTACGGTTTGTGAATGCAAATAATGAATGGAAGAATCAACAAATACTCCCATAAAATAAGTAATGATATGAAAACAATCTCCAATGAACAACTTACGATTCAGGTCTCTCCGCACGGAGCCGAACTTTGCAGCATTTTTGCTAATGGCAAAGAATATCTGTGGCAAGCCGATCCAGCATTCTGGAAGCGGCATTCACCCGTACTTTTCCCGATTGTAGGAAGCGTATGGGAGAATGAATATCGGAATGAAGGCATCACTTATACACTGAGCCAGCATGGCTTTGCCCGTGATATGGAATTCACTCTTGTTTCAGAGAAAGAAGATGAAGTACGTTACCAGCTGATGAGCAATGAAGAGACATTGAAAAAGTATCCATTCCCCTTCTGCCTGGAAATAGGCTACCGTATACAGGGAAAACAGATCGAGGTAATCTGGGAAGTGAAGAATACCGGCGATAAAGAAATGCATTTCCAAATCGGTGCACACCCCGCTTTCTATTGGCCCGACTTTGATGCTTCCACGCAAGAACGTGGCTTCTTCGGATTCGATAAGAAAGAAGATGTGAAGTATATCCTTATTTCGGAAAAAGGTTGTGCAGACCCTTCTGCCGAGTATTCTTTAGAATTGGCTGACGGGCTCCTGCCTCTGGATATACATACTTTTGATAAGGATGCTTTCATACTGGAGAACGAACAAGTTCATAAAGTGACTTTATACACCAAAGAAAAAAAGGCTTGTCTAAGTCTGCACTTTCATACTCCGGTAGTCGGCCTTTGGTCTCCTCCCGCCAAGAATGCACCTTTTGTCTGCATCGAGCCCTGGTATGGACGATGTGACCGGGCGCATTATACAGGCGAATATAAAGACAAAGACTGGATGCAACATCTACACCCGGATAAGACATTCAAAGGAGGATATACGATTGAGATTGAGGAGTAATCCGGCACGGCTTATAGCCAACCACCTCTATTATCAAAAGGATGAACAATTCCTGTCAAAAGCCAAAACAGCTGCCAAACCTCACGGTTGGCAGCTGCAAACACCTAAATCTACAAAACCTAACTTAAAACTAACTCATAAATTTCACTTATAAAATACCTATTGAATTACGACCTATAAACCTAATTTGTAAACGTTGAATGAATTTACCCTGAATATACCCCCTTTACCATAAAAGCACATGCGGTTGTATGGTTCCGTCGGGAAAACAAGATTGGTCATAGCTATCTTCCCCCCGTTCAGGAATATCTCTACGGAGCATTTATCTACAAAAATATCCAGTTCATACGTATGGTTCTTTTGAATGGGTGCCCATGTAGCCAGCGCAAAATCATCGATATAATTGATAGAAGTTGTTTTCCGACGGTCATGTGCTTCTATCTCGTGCGGGGAACTGTTCTTTCCGAAATCTACGATACCACTTTTCGTACGGTCCATCACCAGTCTCTTCTCCGGAAGATTAAAGTAAATATCCACCTTCTCTCCTTTATCATTGAACAGGCTGAAGCCCATGATTTCCGCTTTTCCGTCCGTGATATTCAGTGAAAGTTCATAGGCTCCTTCATTATCAGACAATAAAGATTCGATATGATAATCCTTGTCTACGGTAAACGAAGGAATCTCCCTGCACTCTTTCCGCAAATTTCCGGACTCCGCCACCGGGGCGACAGAAAGATAGATATCCCCCTCCTGTGTATAAAGTCCCAGTTCACGCGGTAAGGCATTGGCACTGCGGAATTGCCTGGTCGGAACGATATTACAATATTGCCAGTTGCTCATCCAGGGCACGGCAATCACACGGTCACCGGTATTCGAAAAACAAACGGTGGCATAGTGATCTTTTCCCCAGTCCAACCATTTTGTGACATCAGGCCGATTGTCACAAATAAATTTCGTACCGTCAAAGTCTCCTATAAAATATTGGGTACCACTACCCCCAAAGTAACATCCCGGATTAACGTTCACTATCAATGCCCATTTTTTATCATTGCTATTACCGTCTACGGGAAGTTCTACCATGTCCGGACATTCAAACTGAGAAGGTTGCACTCCGTAGCCTTCGCCAAAACTACTCAGATAGTTCCAGTCTTTCAGATTCCGTGAATCATAGAAACGCATTTCTTTATCAGCGGAAACAATCATCACCCATTTACTCTCCGGAGCATACCAAAAAACTTTCGGGTCGCGAAAATCTCTCAAACCGTCCGAAGGGCGCAGGACAGGATTATTCTCATATTTCGTAAAGGTACGACCATTGTCATCACTGTAAGCAAGACATTGGATCTGTCCGTTCTTATCGCTGGCCGAAGTATAGAAAGCCAGAATAGAACCTGCTCCATAACCGGCCATATTCTCCTGATCGACAATGGAACTCCCGGAGAAGATATGCCCCAATGTGTCACGGGCAATGGCAGGAGCCAGATGTTCCCAGTGCATCAGGTCTTTGCTGACAGAATGTCCCCAATGCATATTTCCCCATTTGGAACCGTAAGGGTTATACTGATAATACAAATGATATTCTCCATCTTTATAAACCAGTCCGTTAGCATCGTTCATCCAACCATAGAGGGGAGTATGGTGGTAAACAGGACGAAACTTATCCGTATTGGTTGTATCGAATGTATCGGACAGTCTGATTTCTTTCCAGCAAAGTGCATCTTTTGACTTATTACGGATATGCACGGTGGCTGTTTTGGCATTGGCAGGCAGAGAAAACGGGACAAAATAATCGACTTTATTCTGTGCCAGACGGATATCCATATCAGTATCGGCAGCGTCTCCTGTGCTCAGGCGAACCTGGCTTTCCGTACTTTCTTCCTCTATCGGAAGCAGCAGATAGCGGGTAGGGTTTGTAATATGGATCACAGTCAGGCTATCACCTTTCTGTTCCAGGGTGAATGTACTTTTGGGTATATAGCAATAGGTCAGTCCACAGGAAACTGCCAGCGCAAGCGCAGCACCTTTACATAGCTTTATCCAAGGGGTTGTATTCATGGTAACAGAGTATTCAGTTTGCACAAGTAGTTAATCAAAAATGACGAAGGCAAAGATAGGGGATATCTTCACCTTCGTCTATAAACTTTGTTTCAAAGAGTAATATTTTTGATACACGATCAAAGAAAAGCATATGGAAGATTTTATCCGACCAGCCTGCTATAAGGAAAGTACTGGCCAGATTCCCTATTTCCTATTCGCAGCAACTTCTATAAAATTACAGAATAGTTTTCTGGCGACTTCGGATGATTCCGAAGGCTCATTCAAGTGGTCTATCAGATCCAGAGTGGAATAGTAGATTTTTCCCTTTCCGCAGGGAACGATCCCTACAGCTGTCCCCAAATGGAAAGGAGTGCTCCGATACGAACCTACGACCATCTCTTCATGATCCATATACATACCCAACCGACGGTCTCCGTCGCGCACCAGTTCCTGATAGGGCCACCCCATTGCACAGTTCACCGGCAGCTCTTCAAAAAGCGGATGGTCCTTCACAAAATGTAATCCGCCTATCCAGTTCCTTCCGACCGAATAATAGCCATCATAAGCAGAACCTGTATTCTCGCTCACAATATCCATCCACGATTCTGCCGATTTCAGCAAGAGCAATGATGTACCGTCTTTCTTCACGCGGTCCAATAGTTCCTGCGGAGCAATTGCCGCATTGCCCGAACGCGCCCAGACTAACTGCACACTTCCTGATGTCTTCTGCTGACGGTATTCCAACGTAATCTCAACCTCTTCCCCTTCTTTCAGCTGGAAAGGACGTGTCAGTGTGATTTCTTTTCCATTTCCCCACTCGTCAATAATCCGTTGATTATTGACTGACAAGCGTACTCCCCTATCCGTTGTTGCTCCAATCATATACAGTCCCGTCTGGGGAGCAATCAGTTTTCCCTTCCATATAGCGGAGAAAGCCTGATTGGCCGGCAATAGCGCGTCCGGCTGGGCACCTTCCGCAAATGTGCGGTCTATCTTAGTATCACCGGTCACGCCTGCAAGGGCACGCAAATCATCGTCTTTATAGAAAGAAACCTCAAAAGCAGCCTTACCGTCCTGCTGTTTAAAGAATTCCGGCAAAACAGGTTGCGGCATATCCAGTGAAGGACGTGTGACGACAATCCAATCCAGTTTTTCCATATCCGGTCGGAACGACGGCAATGCAGTGCCTGTAGCTTTCTGGTAGAAGGTTGTCACCGGATCATCAGCTGTGCCATACAATGCACCTTTACCAACCAACTGTTCTTTCTTCCAGGAAACACCCAGCACTTCATCCTTCCCTCCCGCACACACGCGTCCGGAAGCATCTACCAAACGGGCTTTTACCTGATACATTCCGGGAGTACCGGACAGCTTCAGTTCACTGTTTTCAAGCAATAACTGTCCGAAGCAGTCACCTCCCGAAATACTCACTTCCTTCTCTGTCACCTTCTGCTCTTTCCCATCCGGCGTACGGACAGAAATCTCCAGACGATGATTGCCGGAAAGATTCTTCTCATTGACTATGTAAAAGTCAACACCCACTTTTCCCGGCAGGCGGGCAAACTGCGAACGGGAAGAAACAGCGATGTATAAAGGTTGTGTGTAATACATCAACGCAGCAAGATTGCCTTTCGGGTTCCGATAGATGTCCACCACACCGGAATGATTGTCATAAGGCATCGCCTCCCAACCGTTGATTGCATAGGCATCCCCCAGATTCTGCATACGCATCCCCTGAATACGACGTCCCTGATGATCAAAAGAGACATCTCCCATCGCCCGTGTCAACGAATCTACAGAGCCGAAGTAAGGATACAGATTCTTTTTCTGCATAAACTGCCCGAAAGATTCATATTGTTTCTTCCAGAATAATCCGTCCCATCCGGTCAGCCCTGTGCAGTCTATCTCTTTTACTATTTCAGCCACACGTGGCGGAGCGGAAATAGCTCCTTCTTCTCCCCGCATATATACTTCCGTCCGATTGTCCGTGTACATCAGGTTATCCTTCGGTCCCCGGTAGTATCCTTCTTCCCAAGTGGCAGGTCCGCCGGCACGGTGATTGTCGAACCAACCTTTCTTATGCAGAACAGTATCGAAAGGCAACATATTTGCTTTGGAATCTTCTTCTGCAGATTCTCTGGAAGCCCATCCCGAAGTAAACGTCATCACGCGGCTCGGATCGAGTGCATGTGCCTTCTTCATATCCTCCATCCGTTTGGCAACCAGTTCTTTATCCTTAGAACGGGGGCCGCCGAACTCGTTAATCAGATTGTAAATAACCAGACTCGGATGACTCCTGTCCCGCAATATCATACGGTGCAGTTTGGTATTGACCATTGCCCGGATAAACGGGTCGTGACCTGCCGAATGGAAAGCTCCCGGCTCTTCATAATAGAGCAATCCCAGCTCGTCCGCCTTTTCCAGAACGACCGGAGAACCGATGGAGCGATGGAAGTTAAGCATATTCAGTCCCATACTTTTAGCTACCGATACTTGCTTCTCCGCCATTTCGGGAGTAGCATAAAGTCCGGTGGCAGGCCAGTACCCCCAACTGATGGCTGTACGAAGCATGACACGCCTTCCATTCAGCCTCAACATCGCATCCTTTCCGATTCCTACCGGCTCAAACCAACGGAAGCCGAATGTCTGAACAGCCCGATCGGATAACTTCTTCCCCGATTTCACATCGACGCCACATACATACAAATAAGGAGTATCCAAATCCCAGATACGGGCCTCCGGACAATGAAGTTCCATCGTCACCACATTCGTTCCCTGCTTCAAAGCAACACGGGGCAGTTTCTTTTCCAATATCACCTTGCCGGGATTCTCCTTCTCGTACACAGAAAAGTAAATATCCTGTTTCTCTGTTTTTGCCGAGGTATTGTTTACGGTAAGAATCGCTTTCACCTTCGTCCGCTCCGGCTGGTTCTGCATGTAGATGTCAGATACATAGACAGGAGAAACCGCATCCAGACGTACCCGTCCGATGATACCGCCAAACGATCTGCCCGGAGGAATCTGATACTTTCCCCAATACATTTCGTTGAAGTCCTGCCAGTGGAAGTTACCGCCGGGATTCGTCACACGAACTGCCAGGCATTGTTCTTTACCGGGTTGCACCGCTTCTGTGATATCCGCATCGAAAGGTGATTCGCCTATTATATCATAGGCTACCAACTTTCTATCCAGATAAACTTCCGCACGCAGACGCACCGACTCAAAATGAATCAGAAAGCGTTTCCCTTTCAAATCAGCCGGAAGCTTCAGAGTGCGGAACCACCAGCTAACTCCTACTCCGTCTTCCGGACGGGGATAATCGGAAGTTGTAAGATACTCTTCTACCGTACCGGGTACCTGCACCGCCCTGGCATGCCGGGGTTGTAACCGTTCCCATCCTCCTGTCGGAGGATTCACCGGAAGGCGGGAAAGGCCTGTTATTTCTTCCGGCAAGAAAAGCCTGTCCTGTTTCCATTCCGCCTGCTTATCCTGCCACAAGAACCATCCGTCACCGGACAAAGAAAGCGTAAACCGTCCTTCTTTCCCGTTACTATCATATTTCTGTGCCTTTACCGGAGAAACAAAAGCCAACATCACTCCACACAAAGCCAACAGAATGGAAAATCGATATTTCTGTATTTTCATAGTATATATCATTTTAAGAGATGACCACAGGCCAACCGCATACCCATCACTTCATTTCCAATGAAGGAGGAACATCACCGGCTCCGCTACCCCATGCTTTATTGGGTTTGCTGCCCATTACCAATACCAGTTTGCCACCATCCTTCAAGTCTTCATGACTGAACCAGGATTTATTCCACTCCTTGCCATTCAATGTAGCAGACTGGATATATTTGTTATCTGCAGAAGTGTTCTGAGCTTCAATCTCGAATACAGCACCATTGCTAAGTGTTACTTTGGCATTTGTAAAGAGCGGACTTCCGATATTGTAGACCGGCAATCCCGGAGTGACCGGATAAAAACCCAGTGAAGAGAAGACTACAAATGAAGTCATACCGCCTCCGTCTTCATCACCCGGAATACCCATCAAATCATTGCGGAACCATGTTTTCAGCATTTGGCGGATTCGCTTCTGTGTCTTCCAGGGTTGACCGGCATAGTTGTAAAGATAAGGTACATGCAGTGATGGTTCGTTTGCCATAGAAAACTGTCCTACATTTCCCGTATGATCGGGCAACTTTGCATAAAATTCATACTTGCTTCGTCCGAGCGGTTCTGTGAAAGTGCGGTCCAGATTAGCGATAAACTGCTCCTTTCCTCCCATGAGGCTGATGAGGTCGGCCACATTGTGGGGCACGTCCCAACGATAAACCCAGCCGTTGTTCTCTCCATAATATTCACGGGCTCCCATACCTCCGGGATAACGGTAGTCGAAAGGTTCGATCCAGTGTCCTTCTTTATCTTTCGGATGGAAAAAAGCTGTCTCTTTATTGTAGAGATTCCGATAGTTATAAGAACATTTCAGATAATATTCGGCTTCCTCTTTTTTATTTAATGCTTCAGCGACACGGGAGAGACACCACTGGTCGTAGCTGGTTCCCAAAGTGACAGCAACAGGCTGGCGCTTTTCGAAAGGATGTACATTCGGGTCGTTTTCCTTTTCATCCGTGCGGAGAGCAGGGATATAGCCATTTTCATGATAGAACATGTCTAACCAGCCGGCTGCTGCTCCCGACCAGGGTGCGAGAGTTTTTTCTTCCATACCTTTCCGGCAGGCTTCATAAGCTTTTACCGTGTCTACTTTCAGTCCTTTTGCCAGTGCATCGGCTATAGTAGCGACGGCATGGTTGGAATTCATGCGGCGCGTATCTCCGGTCACTTCGGGAAAAGTAGGCATCCACATGTTGCCCATCTGTTCCGCCATGCGCAAATAAGACGCGATGATATCTTCCTCTTTTTGCCGGTCGATCAATGTACGGAGAGGATGTGCAGCACGATAAGTATCCCAGATCCAGTCGTCATTATAGAAAGGAGTACCGTTATCTTCGTGCACTTTTCCGTCGAAAGCACTAAAATAGCGACCATCTTCGCTCATACAAATCGGACGTTCGAAAGTACGGTAGAAAGAAGAGTAAAATACAGTTTTATCATCTTCTGTACCTCCCTCTACTTTTATACGACCCAGAGTTTCATTCCATACCCGGCGGCCAGCTTCTGCAAGTGCCTTTATATTGTAGTCTTTTAATTCGCGATGCAGGTTCTTTTCAGCCTGTTCCTCACTGATAAAAGAAATACCATAACGAAGGCTGACTGTTGTAGTGCCATCGGCAAAACGCCACGCCGCACAAGTATTTACCCCTTCGGCATTGTCTTTACTTGTATTGATAGTACCATTTTCGAGAATACCGGTACTTACGGGTTTCTCCTGTGGCTCTATATACACATACACACTTGTGTTATTGTTCAGTTGCTGACGACCACTGATGAAATTTTCGTTTGCATGGATAGAACCGTTACGGGAGTTTACAATAAGATAAGCCGGTTTGTCCGCCTCGAATGTGATCCGGTAGATAGCTGACTGATGAGAGAGCGCATATTCCGCTTTCATGCGGTTATCGTCCAACTCCACTTCGTAGGAATAAGGAGTAATATGCTCATTGTCATAGTTGTAATTTATGATCGGACGAAGTTCTTCCCCCTGACAGGGACTGAGATTGAACGCTGAACGTTCCCGGTGATTGGTGACAATCAATGGCAGACCCTTCAATAGTTCCGATGTATAATCGGCACGCTCCGGATAAACACGAAGCATACTGTTAGGCAACTGGATGGTGGGGAATGTAGGAACCAGCAAATGACTGATATTCCCGATATATGGATCGACGTAATCAACCGGTGTCCGTCCACTTGTCTGTAATTTCCCGTTACATGCACTCAGCGTTGAGATGATAACCGCTGAAGCTAAAATATGTGTAAGTTTCATCTTTGTCTTTTTTAAGTTACAATATCTCTTTTATTTGGCTTCCGGATTCACAAAGGCAGCCTTCAACAACGGAAGGAAATCCTTCTTGTTATCGCATTTGAAACAGCCGGTGAAATCGTTCCGGTCTCCCGCTCCTATTTTGATCACCAGTTTATTCCATCCCTGCAGCAACGGCAATTCTTTGTAAATGATTTCATTGCGTCCGTCGTGAGAAACAGCCGTATAAGGCTTATCGTTGATAAGCAGCGTACGCTTTTTCGCTTTTAGCATCAAAGACAGTTTGGGCATATTCGGTTCTATCAACAGGTCATCCAAGGGACGCGGACTGAACACATAAAATTCCAATGCCCATTCGTCACCGTTGTCCTTCACCAGCTTTTCTTTCGTAGCTACCGGGAAGTTAATCTGCTCGTCGCGCAAAAAGAAGACCTCGTCAATATTGACTTCCGGCTTTTTGTATGCTATTCCGGCATTGTTCAAGATAGCAGTTAACGTATTGTATCCTTTTTCCGAATTGGCAAATTCTGTCAACGTGCTCAAATAGAAAGTAGAAGCATTTTGCCGGCATTTTACAAATACAGGAGTAGCGGCTGTACACTCATATTCACTGCGGATCGTTCCGGCAGTCTTGATCTCTTCCGGGCGTTTGTTCCACTTTCTCCAATCCGTCTTACAGGCATTCAGCAACACCTCTCCTTCTTCCACCAAATCCCCTTTCAGCGAATAACCGGAAGCATCCGTTTTCTGAAGTTCGCAGAAATAGAAGTCAGAGTTATTTAATCCGTTCATCCATGACTTCTGTACAGGCAGGAAAGAAGAACGCTGCAATTTGTCCAAGGCTACCGGAAACGGCAGGATTTCATTGTAAGAGGCTACCGTCTCAGGTGTAAGTCCCCATATCCACACATCTGCACCTTTGACTATTTGTTTTTGCATCTCTTTCCGGATGGAAGCATCCAATGTACGGCTACCGTCTACCAGATAGAGTAATGAAGAAGGAAGGGTCGCTTTCTTCGCAAAGATGACTCCTTGCGCATCCATCAACTGCTTTAATTTGCTATCCTGGCTACCGATGAAGACAACTTCTTTATAATTCTTGCCGGTTGCCGTAATTCCGTGATTTTTATACTTTTCTTTATCAATGACGGCATAAGGAGACCAAGCCGGTTTTTCCGGCGCATTGGCTGCACGCAAAGCACCATACATCGGCCATTCCTGAAAGAGTGGCAAAGTCGGGTCGTAACCGGGATTGAATGTGGTGCAATAAGGACCTACACGTTCCGGTTGTACCCCCGGAACTCCTTCTTTGTAATCGCCGAAGAAAACTCCGTCTGTTTCAACCGAAGGTGTTTTGCTCTTATCTTTTTTACCGAGTGGAAGCGGCTTTAATGCATACCATGCCATATTGAAGACTGTCGTGTAAGAAGCTCCCATCTGTCTCTGGTTGGCGATTAAATTGTAGCATTCGTTGGCCAGTCCTTCCATACGTCCTTCCTGTGATTCGTAAGCACGTTCTCCGTTGTATTTGGAAACCTGTTCCGGCGTACCATAATAGGCCATACTATGCTCACCGATTCCCCAAGGTTTTCCAATTTCAATCCAGCGTTTCATCGAATTAATGTCTCCATAGTGTCCTACGGTTACAGGTAATATGCCGTCACCATCATCTTCACCGTCTGCTGAAATCCACGGACGGGTAGGGTCATTCTGATGTACGATGTCACGCCATTCTTCCCATGCTTTCTTTTGGACAGGCATCAATTCGGGACGATTATATACATGCAGGATTACAGGCTTGTTTTCGTTGCTGATACTCCAGCCGAAAACTGACGCATGATTTCTATCGCGCAGCACAAAACGTTTCAAATGTGATTTGGATGTTTCCCAAAAGAGGTCGGAGTCCAACTTCGGCCCACCGTCGCTGGCCCAATTCGCTGTTTCATTCAATACGCAGATACCCATTTCGTCAGCCATGTCAAGATAGAAACGAGGATAGACTTGTGCATGCGGGCGTACGGCATTGGCATTCATACCCTTGATGGCAGTAAACCAGGCCCAGGCATAACGGCGTGTCATTTGCGGGATACCCATAAAATGCCAGGAATCACCATGCAAGGCATAAGGCTCGCCGTTCAGACATTGGGTAGTTCCCTGCAAGGTCCATTCACGCCAGCCGAAACGCTCATATTTCGTATCGACAGCTTGTTTTTGATTTTTGACGGAGAGCAGCAAAGCATACAGGTTAGGATGCTCCGGAGTCCAGTATTTCAATACGTCTTTGCCCACAGGCACTTGTAACGTCACTTTCTGAGATGTACCGGCGGCAACCGATACTTTTGCCGGGGCAACCGACAATGCTTCGTTACCAAGTGTCCAGTCGGGAACAGGAGCGGAGTTTATATCCGTTCCTGCACGGTTCATCCATTCACGGATGTCACCTTGCAATTGTATTTCCGCCTTCTTGGCTGTCTGGTTCTGTACCGTCACTTCTATTTCCAGCATGTTCTTCGATACCAGCGGTTTCACATATACATCTTCTATATGGATTTTCGGCAAAGCCAGCAGATAAACATCCTGCCAGATACCATTGATCTGATATCCCCACATCGAACCGCCCGGAACAATACGGCGTCCAATAGTCGAATTATTTTCGAATAAAGACTGACTCCTTACTCCCACCAGCACTTCGACCGTCTCACCGGGAGTCACTTTATCGGTAATATCAAAGCTAAACGGCAGGAATAAATCGAAATTCTCGCCTACCTTTTCTTTGTTTACATAAATTTCGGAATATCCGGCCACCGCTTCAAAATAAAGTTTGATTTGCTGCCCGGTCCAATCAGAAGGGATGGTCACATTCTTCTTCATCCATGCCATCTTCACCTGTTCCCATTCTTTAGGATATGAAGGGTAGTTGCGATGGTCGGGGCCTTCCAGGTCACGGTAAGCAAAAGCATTGATATTCCATGGTGAAGGAATTTTGATACGGGTCTTGTCCCATTTACCGTCACTATCCGGAAGCGGAAGTTCGGGAGCGATTCCTTTTCCCTGAACATATTCCTTTGGCAAACGAACAGGCTGGAAATCCCAATAACCATTCAGGCAAATTTCCTGTCGATGTTCCTTTTCTGTTTTATTCACCAGCCCTTCACTGGGAGCAAAAGGGTACGGATAGATCAATTTCTGATCATTAGTCACTGCCTGTGCATTTATCTTTGTAGAATGCAAAGTAAAACCGCCCAACAGACAGCATAGTAAGATTAATTTTTTCTTCATATTCATAAATTAATGAGTTTTCCGGTATTACCAAGGGCAAAGTAAAAGGCAATGCATTAAAAAGAGGGGATAAAATAAATTAATTCTTCATTAAAAACAAATTAATTGTATAATAATGTAGAGATTCCGCCCAAGTTATCCGCTTTCTGAGAATATTTCCCTGAAAATGGGAAAACGCTTCCACGAAAAGCCCTTCTTCCCTGAGAAGAAGATGAATCCTCTTAACCTTATTTTTAAAATGACAGCCGTATGAACGACTATCCCAACTCTTTTTAAATAAGTGCCCGTTTCTTATGAATATCGTATTGTTTTTCGTACTTTTGCCGCATAAGAACAGATTGAAGTAGAAACTACTATGAAATATCAACTGCAATTATTGATTTTGCTCCTGCTCTGCCTGGCGGGCAGACTGGATGCGTCTTCTTTATATGATTACGGACTTTATTTTAAGTCTCATGCTGTACCTGCCGCAGAAAGGTCCACCTTGTATCTGGACGATAATCAACCTTTCTCTGTAACAAACGACTTTAGCATTTCATTTCAAATATACATACGCGCCAATGAAGCTGATTATGGTTCGATACTTCACCTGAAGACAGACAAAGGTCAGTTAATACGTTTTTCATTTGTTGCGGGTGAGCAGAACCATGCTCCCGCTCTAATGCTCAATGATGAGATTATCATTATAGATAAACCGATAGAACTGGAAAAGTGGATAAATGTATCACTGAACCTGCGCCAAAAGGACAATGTGATCGAAATAGAATACGATAAAAAGAAGATTTCGTCCACTTTCCCTCTGCAAGAAACCAATAGCGTAACGATTACATTCGGACAGATGATAGGCTATCAAGCCGATGTAGCCCCTATCAACTTAAGGGATATCAACATTGTGCAGGATGGCAAGCTGACAAGAGAGTGGAAATTATGGAAACACAACGGCAACATCTGCTATGACGAGAAAGAAGGGGCTGTCGCACGTGCTATCCAACCACTTTGGCTGATAGACAACCACATCGAATGGAAAACAATCAGTAAAATCACCACTTCCAACAGAATTGGTGTAGCCTTCGATGCCCGCTGTGCCTTATTTTATATCGTAAGCCCGCAATCAGTAAAAGTGCTGGACGAAGACGGGACACTCAAAAAAGAAATTGCCATACACGGAGGATATCCTGCCGTAGAATATCCCAACCATTTACTATACGATACACTGAGCAATGCACTGGTATCTTATTCGCTGACTGAAGACATCATCTCCCGTTTTTCGTTCGATGACGGAACGTGGAGCAATGAAAAGCAGAATACCAAAGAAGCCAGCAACTATAACCATGCCAAAGCATTTAATCCCGCAGATTCCTCATTCTACTTTTTCGGCGGATATGGCTTCTATAAATACCGCAACGACCTGTACCGAATGAAGTCCGGTATTGGGAAGATGGAGCAAATTAAGTATGATCATCCTCTTTATCCCCGCTATTCGGCTGCGATGGCAGTAGTGGGCGACGAATTATATATTTTCGGAGGCAAAGGAAATAAGTATGGTAAACAGGAATTGAGTACCCATTATTACCTCGGTCTATACGCCATCAATTTAAAGACGAAACAATCCCGTATAATCTGGGAGAAGAAAGATGATAACAAGGAAACGATTATGGCTTCCTCCATGTACTTCGAGCCATCAGACAGTACTTTCTATGCTGTGTCTACGGATAAGGGAGGAACATTGTGGAAGATCTCGATGAAAAGTCCTGTTTATACAGAAGTATCTAAGCCGATCAACAACAGCCTGGATTATCAGGACTGCGATTTCAATCTTTACTTTTCGCCAACCCACAGGAAACTTTTCCTTGTATTGGATAAGATTCTGAACAATCGTACGCACGATGTCAAAATCTACTCCATCAACATGCCTTTAGTCAACGAAACGG
Source organism: Bacteroides sp. HMSC067B03 (assembly GCF_001811315.1). Taxonomy (NCBI): domain Bacteria; kingdom Pseudomonadati; phylum Bacteroidota; class Bacteroidia; order Bacteroidales; family Bacteroidaceae; genus Bacteroides; species Bacteroides sp. HMSC067B03. Next base: position 178,062 of record NZ_KV804368.1, read on the forward strand.
ATATCCGGCAAGCAACGGATGAAGCCGGCTCCGGCAAATGGTGGAATCTGCTGTATGTCATCGGAATCCTGGCGATACTGGCTTGCGGTGCCTGGTTATTCTACCGCTCAAGAAGCAAACGACAGGCTACAAAATTACCTGCAACAAAAGAGAAAGCTCCCAAACCGGCTGCGGTCTCAAAAGACAGTTCTGAAAACCAAGCGAAAACGGTTCCGACAATGCCGGAACAAGGCAACGAAGCCGCACCGAAAGAGATAGTCAACTACTACGACCGTAGCCGTTCGTCCATCTCTTTATTAGGTTGCTTCAACGTACGTGATAAAGAGGGAAATGACATCACCGCCAATTTCACTCCCCGTCTGAAACACTTGCTTATCTTGCTGATACTATATACGGAAAAGAATGCAAACGGTATCCTGACTTCCAAAACAACAGGAATCTTATGGCCGGATAAGGAAGAAACCGCTGCCCGTAACAACCGTAATGTAAACTTACGCAAACTACGGGTATTGCTGGAAAGCATCGGCGATGTAGAAGTTGTCACTGAGAATAACTTTATGTACATCAAATGGGGGGAAAACGTATTTTGCGACTATCGTGAAGTGCTTGCCCGTATCCAGCAATTCAAGGAAAAGGAAAATGACGAACTACTCAACCGGATATTAGAGCTCCTGCTATACGGACCATTGCTGCCCAACACAATTCTCGATTGGCTGGATGACTTCAAGGAGACTTACTCCAGTCATTCCATCGACTTGTTGAAGGACTTGTTTGAAATTGAAAAACAACGAAATCATCAGGATATGATTCTTCGTCTGGCAGATATCATGTTCCTGCATGACCCACTGAATGAAGAAGCACTGGCCGCCAAATGCGCAGTGTTCTCCGCACAGGGAAAGAAAGGTATTGCACGAAATCTGTATGACCGTTTCTGCAAAGAGTACCGTGATTCAATGGGAGAAGACTATAAGACGCCATTCGCTGATTTATAACCGATAAGAAATGAACTAAATTATAAATTAAGGATTAGGCACGGATTACGCGGATTTCACGGTTTTAGTGTTATGATTACGTAAAACAACCGTGTTAGTCCGCGTAATCCGTGCCTAAATATATTCTTTTCTTATTCATAATGATTAAAACTGATGTTTTATTGTCATC
>NZ_KV804368.1:179322-179752 GCF_001811315.1 Bacteroides sp. HMSC067B03
TGTTATTCCAGTTTGACTATTTGATAAAGAGTCCTTTTGTAAGTATACTTTTTGGGGGATATACCGCATCTTTGCAAAAGCCCCGTCTGGAGGGCAGAGAAAGCATAGCGGACGAGGAGTAGAAGGTATGCTTTGCTTGTGCCACACCTTTGGCATGCTTGTGCCAAGCGCTTTGCACAACCGTTTCAGCAGTTTGGCACAATCATTTCTGTAGGTGGCACAACCGTTCTGATAGCTTGTCACAAACCGTATGGATACTTAAACGGGAAATGAAGAAAGGAGAGATGGTTGGTGACAGTATGAAATGAAGGCTCTTCTCCTGTGCACACAAAAGAGGAGATTCTTCCTCCTTGCAGTCGTCCGAATGACAGAGCCAGATGACAGTAAAATAGAACTTTTTGCTATTGTCAGCTTATTGTCAGGGCTTATT
>NZ_KV804368.1:179852-223617 GCF_001811315.1 Bacteroides sp. HMSC067B03
GATGACAATAAAACATCAGTTTTAATCATTATGAGTAAGTTTTAAATGAAGAATGAAGAATGATGAACGAACCGACAAGAAACCCACACCTAATTTTTAGGGGTAATTCAAAAAAAGAGCGGACTACCAATGGCGGGAATTTTCCCGCCGAGTGATAGTCCGGCTCTTATACAGTATATCTACCTGGCTCTATATCATTCAGTTTCTCCCATTATAGTAGTGGCAGATGATCCCCAAGTAAAGTTACTCTTCAATGCCGAATTAGACTTCAAGTAAGGTTGCTGAACCTTCGGTCCCTTCGTCCATTCTTCCGATTCGGATGTCAATGTATTCAGAAGGTCCTGGAAATGCATGGAAACCACGTGTTTCGGGTCCGGATTCTTGTAGTATTCCAGATATTCCATCGGTACATACACCGTGCTCGGCCATGTCTTAAAGACGGTACACCAAGTTGTCGGCTGGGTAGCACCTTCGTCAGCATCACTACGAGCTACTTCTTTACATTGGAATGGCAATGATTTCAAGTGCAAAGTCTTCAGAGCTGTAACATTATCGAAGACATATCCGTAAACATAGGTCATAGTGCTCGGGAACCAAGCTTCGCTCACCATCGAATTACCAAAGGCATGGCGACCGATATAAGTCGGACCTTCGTTCACAACTACCGTTCTCAGCTTGGAGCAGTTACGACAAGCTTCTCTCGGTACGTATTGCAATCCCATCGGGAATGTTATATTCTCCAGAAGGTTACAACCGTTAAATACTCCGTTCTTCAGCGTCTCATTCTCTACTGCCGTCATATCCAGGTTCTTCAGATTGTAACCCTTACCCGCTGTCATCATGTTCTTCAGCAAGTTCAAATCAGTATCGTTGAGTCTTCCCTTCAATTCCAGACTAGTGATAGATTCCCAGTCTTTATAAATTTCGTCATCAATCATGCTTTGCAACAGATTCGTCAAGCCTCCCGGAGCCGGTATTTCAATCTGAGTGGCCGCAGCCTGACGGACAACCATATAATCTTTCTTGTTTTCATACCCCTTACGATAAATGTAAACGGTAGCCTGACGTTCTCTCAGCACCTTATTCACATCATACGTGAAGATGACACGTTCGGGCATCGAGTTGTTTGCCATGTGCAGCCAACCATTCTCTGCCGTATAGCCGCTCTCTTCCGGATATACAATATCTACCAGAATCTCATTCTTCGGATCGGTCAATGTAGACTGTACGCTATACTTCACGGTAGCGGCACTACCCAGTTTATCCAAGCTTGTTCTGAAATCGTTCTTGTTGGTAATAACCAGTTCCACATCGCTTGCCTGAGCCTGAGTTACCGTAAATTCTTCTCTCACTTTCTTGTCGGCAGCGGCACAAAGCGCGATAGTTGCCGTACGTTCGCCACCGGTATTTTCTTTCACAGAAACGAGGAAAGTAGAATCACCTTTGGCGTCTATGGCAAGCTTGAACGTAATCCAGTCCTGATCGTTCTTATCAATATCAATCGTCAGATCTCTTGGTCCCTTGGTATTAGTTGCCTTATATTTCAGGAGAATCGAATCTTCCTTCGATGCCAAGTTAGTGAACATTTCTTTATTGTCGACTGTAATCACCGGTTTAGGCAGACCCGTCTGGAAAATATTCATCGTAGCCTTTACATTATCATTATCTTTCGAAGAGATTTCAATGGTACCTCTACGGATATCAAATTTCTCGTTCGGCAGCACCTTAAAGTACAACGTATGATTTTCCATCGCACGTGTCTCCGGTTCGCCTGCGGGACGTTCGTCTGTCGGCATGATCCAGCCTGTGTCACCGGAATATACGAAACTTGTTTTATATTCTCCTGTATTGATACCAAACTCCACGGAAATGATGTGTTCGCCGGCATCCAGATTTTCGTATGCCTTCGGGTCGGTGATTACAACAGCATCCTTCTGTGCCTGATAGATAACGAAATCATACTTGAACTCACCGGAGACTAGAGAAAAATTAGCACGGCGCGCATCCGGCTCCACATTTTCTGCGGCAGCCACCCACACTTTGTTACCTTCTCCGGCTGCTCCCTCGCGTTCAAACAATACCACCCAGCTATTATCCACACCTTCCGAATCATCCAATACGATATACCAATTCTGATTGGCATTGAATGTCAGCACCTGAGCGGAATTTCCCGCTGAAGAGAAACTGAAGGTGGACGATTCGTTCACGATCTCCAGTTTAGGCTCGAGCGGCGTCACCACTTCCGATGCCGTTTCATCGTCGCTACACGCAGCAAGCAATGACATCACCAAGCATCCGGCCAAGCCGATATATTTCCAATTGATAAAATTTATCGCTTTCATGTTTACTTCACTTTAAATTCTTCTTTTACAATATTGAGGTATTTCATACCGTATCCATTCCCGTAATTCGGGTCAGTCGGTTCGATAGCCTGATCCACATTCCAACGGTTGAAAGAATCGATGATAACCATCGGACGCTTTCCTAAGTTCATCTTGGCAACGTTACACATCTTACGGAACAGGTCTTCATCCTTAAATACCACCGGGAAGTTATAGAACTGAGTTCCATCACCATCTATCCACTGATTGAACGAAGGTGAAACGGTAGGAACGAAGTCTACTCCATAATTGGCCCATTCATATTCGCGGTTATACTTAAAGTTCTGGTCAATACACTGCGGATAGCAGGTAGGACGGAACCAGTCGGTCTGGTTGTACATATTATCCATATACACAGCATCCACTTTACCGCTCAGGAAGAAATTATGCCAGCGTGCAGGAGGTGTCCAACGTTCCTGACGTGCTAAAATATAGATTTCCAATCCATTGCCATTTCCGTCTTTCACATTCTCACGCACTCTTTCACGAATGGTAGCATAGAGTTTCTCTGAGTCACGTGCATACAACTTGTCAGCATTCCAAACAACAATCATCGGTTTGCCGTCTACAGTATAGTAAAGGTCGTTGTTCGTACAGAAACGGCTTGTCAAGCTGACAAAAAAGCTATAAAGTTGTTCACAACGTGCAGACACCCCATTCTCGTCAGCATCATCTTCTATCATGGAAGTGTTATTGAGTCCGCTTGCAAAGTTGTTCATATCCATAGAAACCACATAACGCAAGCCTCCCCAATTGATACCTTCCGAGTTGGGGTTCAGCCCCGCCATATAGTTCACGAAGTTCACGTTACCTTCATTCAGCAAATCTCCTTTACTGGTGTCCAGACCAATGTTCGGCAATATAAGGAAATTGATACCGGCATTATTCGACCACGTAAGGTGCTGCTGAATCAAGTCAGCCGTTTCGGGCTTATTGATATCCATCGAATAACGTCCCAGTACCGGACGCACATTCGGACAAAGCTGCGGATACTGTCCACTCTGGTTATATTCACCAATCAACCGTGCATACTTCTTTTCATCCATGCCTGCACTACCCAGGTTCCAATAAATGGCCCCTACCGGAATATCACTGCTCGGCCTGATTTGCGGAATCTCATAATTCAAGAAATGATCATCGATGGAAGGACCGTCATCTGTGGGTGAACAGGCCGATCCGGCCACCAGTCCCAACGTCAGGCAGATTGCAAGGCCTATCTTATTAAAAATCTTATACTTTTTCATATTTCAGTCATTACTTAATTACTACTTTTCTACCTTATAAACTAAAAGTGTAGCTTCTATCAAGAAGTGGTATGCTTTGTCCAAAGCCTCTTCGGCATCCTTGATACCGGTCAGTTCGCGGGCATTCTTCAAAAACTCTTCATAAGTCTGTCCGTATTTCTTAGCCTGGAAATCCATATTGAACTGTACATAATCACTATTCTCCCATCCGGCTATCATTTCTTCCTGATTGGGCACAGGTTTTGCAAACTGAAGCATCGTGAAAATATTGTCTCCCCAACGGGCAGCATTAGGCTTCGGACTATTCTTCTGCAACAAATCGATAGCTCTGTAATAAGCCTCTGCATTCGTCTGACGTTCCGCATCCGGGAAGTAAAGGCGTTCGGGCCAGCCGTAGTACATATTTCCTCCTTCTTCATAAGCCTGAGATCCGTTCAGGAACAAGGGCGGAAGGTTCAATGCACGTGTACGGCGTTCCATGCGCCAGGCAGACATACCATCAAGGAAGTCGGCAAACCAGCGCTGCTTGTAGATTTGTTCCAACTGTCCTTCCACGCCATTTGCTCCGTTGATGTCGGCAGTCATCAGTTTACGGGTATCATAGAAGCCTTTATGGCTGGTTCCCCATGCAACTCCTTCCTGAGCCATGTAGGCAGTCAAAGAAGCTGTCAAACCGTTCTCTTCAAATGAAGCACGGATTCCTTCTTCATAATAAGTCTGTGCATCTTTAGATCCCAGGTTAAACTTCACCTTCGCCTCAGCACAGAGGAAACAAGCATCTGCCCAACGCAGCAAAGGCATCGTAGCGTCCATTGCATAATATCTCGGGTTGATGTAGCATCTGTTGTCTTCGTTCATTGACAACGGATCGGGGATTTCCCTTGTACCATTCGGGTCGGTCGGGTCGATCGGTCTTCTCCAGCCGAACGGTGTGCGGGCACCCGGATTGTCCGGTGTAGGCACATAAGGAATGGAGTAACGTACACGTAACGAATCACGCACTTCATATCCGTCTATCATCCACTGCAGGTGTTCCTGCTGGTCGCTGGCTGAACAATTGCTCACATCACAGTCGTGTGAACGGGTCAGCACGTCCGTCATACGATAAGGCTGGCGTTCGGGCCAGTAAACATTAGATCCGTCAAAATAAGTCTCCATACGCGGATCATTATACGAGAACAGGTAAATGGCGAAATACTCGTTCATGGAAGGTATCAGCCCCCAGTTTGCTTTCGTCTGAATTTCTTCTTTGTACAAACGAGTGTAATACCAGGAACAGTCTTTGTCGATCACCGTTCCGTATTTAGGAGCAAACGCATCATCCAGAGAACCGAACAGCCATTCTTCGTGTCCCATAGACTTCGCAGCATATTCGCGTGCTTTCTCTTCGCTGATATTCTGAATGTTCATGGCTATCTCCAGACGCAATGTATTAGCCAGTTTACGCCATTTCTGTACATCTCCGTTATAAACAGGGTCTTTCAAAATTTTATCAGTGGATGATTCGTCGAATGCATCAACCGCCTGATCCAGCCATCCCAAAATGGAATAATAAGCATCGGCTTCCGAATCATAATCAAAGATACGCTTGTCCGTTCCTCCGTCCATACCGGCCTGACTCAATCCGACCGGACCATAGAGCGATAGTAACTGGTAATAGGTAAATGCTTTCCATGTCTTGACTACCGCCAGACTATTAGGTAAAGAGCCATTATCGTATGCTTTTGCCAGATCTTCCAAATCGCGCAGAATCTCTACATAAAACTTACGGTAGAATCCGTCTCCCCTTTCGTTCCATGGTGTCTGGAAAGCGACGTTGGTAATGTAACGTGAATAACTCCACATACGGTTATTATTCAATTCACTGATCGCATTCATTGTTTTGTAAACCGTACCGGGGAAAATACTCTGCAGGTTAACCTCATACAATTTGTTCGGGTCCGAGTTGATGGTTTCGAAACCGTCCGTACACCCCACAGCAGTTGATGCCAGCAGGAGTAACGGTAATATTTTGTTTTTCAATTTCATGCTTTACGAATTTAAAAAGAAACTTTAATATCAAATCCATAGGTTGCGGAAGGCAGGTTGAAACCACGTTCGAAACCTTGTGCATTTCCTGTCGTACTTGTTGCCTGCGGGTCCAGTCCGTGCGGTGTATTGGCAAACAAGGTAGCAATGTTTCGTCCGACAGCCGCCACACGGAAAGTCTGGAACGGAGTCTTTCTCAGCCATTTTTTCGGTAAATCGTAGCTGACAGTGATTTCACGCAACTTCACATAAGAAGCATCATAGATGAAACGGGAAATATCACGGGAGGTATAGTGCATCCAATAGCGTTCGGGAGTACAATAACCCAATACCTGTTGTCCTGCCAGACCTTCTACGTCTTCGTCATAACGACAATTAGGAAGAACTACCCCTTTAGGACGTCCCCAGTCAGGATAAACCTGTCCGTTCGCAGTCGGTGTGTTAGCGTTTTGAGGACGCATGAAGCCATAGCGTTCTTCGTCCGATTCACCCAAAATCTTTCTGGAGAAGAAATCCGCGTCACGACCTTCCAATGATTTAACGGATTGTCCGTCTACAGAACTCTGGATCGATGTCTGAGAGAAGAACTTACCACCTTTCTGGAAGTCGAACATGACAGAGAAGGAGAAATTGCCCAAACGGAACACGTTATTCCAGCCACCTCGCCAATCAGCTTGTACACAGCCTAAATATTCATAGTCCTGTCCTTCTTTCGGAGAACCGTCGAGCTGGCAAAGGATGTATCCTTCGGCATCACGCTTAAATGTCTTCGCATAGATAGCGCCATAAGGCTTGCCTACTTCCGCATAAGATTTCACGTTGTACACACCGCTGCCAATCTGTATCTTATCGATACCTTCGGGCAATGACTCTACCATGGAATTATTCTTTGACCAGTTGAAAATGGTTTTCCACTCGAAGTTCTTTACCTTCACCGGTACACCGCTCACGGAGATTTCCCAACCTTTGTTGGATATTTTACCGGAGTTGATAATGACACGCTGGTAATTGGACAAATAAGAAAGTTCTGACTCCACAATCTGATCACGAGTGTACTTGTCATAGTAAGTAACATCTGCCGTCAGACGTCCGTCCAGTAAACGAACCTCCGCACCGATTTCCTTCGAAATAGTTGTTTCCGGTTTCAAGTTCGGATTTTTACGTACAGCGTCACCTTGGAACCACGCCATGTCATTACGGAACAGACCACCATAACTGTAGCTGTTAATCAAGCGGTCGAAACCGGCATCATTACCTACACGGGCAATCGATCCACGCAACTTGGCAAATGACAAAGTCTTGCTCTTCAGTCTGGGGAAGATTTCCGTTAATACAGCACTGGCACTACCGGAAGCATAGAAGTAAGAATTATTAGCTTTCGGCAAAGAACTTGACCAGTCGTTACGGAAAGTTCCATCGAGAAACAAACCATGATATCCCAAAGACAACATACCGAATACGGACTGTTTCTCTTTTGCATTCACACTTTCCGTTCCACTCAACATAGAAGCATTGTTGGACAATGACTTCACATCCGGAGCTGCCAATTGAGAAACCTGACTCCTGAGCTTGTACCAGTCATTCTTCTGCATAGAAGTACCCAGATTGGCGCTGAGGCTGATCTTCTTGATATTGCGGTTGTAAGATATTACACCTTCATAGTTGTAGTTGTTGGAGGCTTCACGGAACGTTTCGTACTGTCCGTCAATATCCCACATGGTATAGTAATTATCGAACTTCCAGCCATTCTTGTTTGCCTTTTCCACACTGGCACGCAAACGAATATTCATCCCCTGAATCGGTTTGATATTAAGAGTCAGGTTACCACGGAAGTTATTGCGGCCATCCCCATTGCTGATTTCGTTCAGCAACCAATAAGGATTGTAGAATCCGTTACCTCGTGTAAAGGCTTCACCTGACTCGCGCTTCCACGGCAGTAATTCCTCCATGACGACGTCACGTGGCATATTCATGATAGCACGCATCGAGTTACGGTTACTGTCACCTTTATAATCACGGTTATCGGCAGTTTCCAACTGATAGTTAACGGAGATTTCACTGGACAGCCATTTAGCCAAATCCATATTCACACGCAGGTCAAATGTGTGACGCTTCATGTTATCAAAATTCTTCAGCATTCCGTCGTAGTCGATGCCCGTATAGTTGAAACGGATACCTGCTCCATTGAACACCTTATTGACTGAAACACTATGAGTCATGGCTACACCCATTTCGTACATATCCGTAATACCGTCTTTATTAGGTACATAAGAGCGTATCTGATTATTACGTCCCACCAGATCAAAGCCTAACATCGGCAGCCCCCATGAGCGTTGATTCGGATTCGCCCAGTTAAATACAAAAATACCATAAGGCAGACTAGGGTCATAAGCATAGCCGTTCTTCGAGTTGGAACCATAATAGTTGAATCCGTCACCCACACCGACAGCCGGAAGACTGGCCGAACCGTAAACATTCTGATAAGCCGGGAATTCACGCAGGAAAGTAAACTGCATGTTGTAGCCATAAGAAACACCAAGTCCGGATTTCTTCGTAGCCTTACGGGTAGTGATCAGAATAACACCATTGGCAGCATCTGATCCATACAAAGCAGCTGCATTGGCGCCTTTCAACACTTCTATCGATTCAATATCGTCCGGGCTGATTGCTGACGCAGGGTTACCATAGTCCAAATCCCCGTCTTCACCCATCGGATTCATGATGGGTACACCATCAATTACGTACAACGGCTGATTGTTTCCCGTCAAAGAGTTATTACCACGAATTTCCACACGAGTAGAAGACAACGGACCGCCATTCGAAATAAAGTTGACACCCGAAACCTTACCACTCAAACTATTCAACAAGTTCGGGTCACGTGTATCCAACAGAGATTCCGTGTCAATGGACTGACGGGCATATCCCAATGATTTCGACTCACGGCTGATACCCAATGCTGTCACAACGACGTCCTTCAGTTCTTTGACATCTTCCCTCAGAACAATGCGCAACAGGTCATTGTTTTTCAAGGTAGCCAGTCTGACGGTCTGCACGGCATAGCCTATGAATCTTACATTCAATATGGCGTCTTTCGGTACATTGTTTAAGGTAAATTGCCCTTCCATATTTGTCGCAGTAGCTAAACTTTGGTTTCCAACCACCGTAATATTAGCACCTGGAAGTGGATCACCAAACTCGTCGACAACGACTCCAGTGACCTTTCGGTTTTGCGCCGAAAGCGAAAATGCAAAGAATGTGAGCAATACCATCAGGCATGTCCCTATCCTCCAGCTTCTTTTCAGATAAAGTTTCTCCATATTAGCTTAAGTTTACAATTAATAAATTAGTTATTTTCATTTTTCTACAGTTATTGTGAAGTAATTCAAATCAGGTTGACCAGCCACAATGTTCAGCAAAGTCCGCCGCCAACCGTTTACATCGCATTTCATAGTGAAAGCATCCACAGTGGTCCATTCGCCTCCGGTAGCAGGAAGTTCTACGACAGGACCTTGTCTTCTCTGTGTACCTTCGCCAAAATCGAAACGAATCTTAGCATCTGCCTTGGCAGCATAACACACCTTAATTGTCACGTTTCCGGCAGCATAAGGCAATTCTTTCCATTCCAGCCATTCACCGGGCTCTGTATGGGTAACATACCATTCGGTGTTCTTATCCGAAGCCACATTAGCCACCTTTGCGACATCCAGATCTCCGGTACGGTATTGATTACCACTATTGTTTTTAGAGATATCAAAGAATTTATCACAAGCTTCCATCTCTATCCGCAATGATTCAGGCCATGCCTTGTTACTGCTGTATTTACGCAGAATATTCAGACGTTGGTTAGGAAAATCATAGAAAGTGTTATCAGTGCTTCTCCAATAAGATGCATTTTCGGCCATATCAGTAAAACCTTCCAGGAAAACCAGATCAGTATTCTTCGCAACCATATCATCCAAAGCGTCAGTCAAACGCTTTCCATGATCAGCATCGAAGAACATCCGGGTTCCCGATTTATCATTGGTATAGAAAGCCGGTACAGCCACTCCTACTGTTTTCCCATTAAAACTACGTACGGTCCAGGAACTGCGGTTAGCAGCATGTTCAGCAGCAATGAACCAATCGTTCAGCGACTCTACTACTGATTCGTTCACCTCTTTGTCCCGGTCTTGGAAAGCCCTGTCGGCACAAATAAAAAGGTCTTCGCCGTAAGCAGTCTTGAAGTCAGCATGAATCTTGTCCAGGATGGCTTTTAGTTTACCCTTGCAATCTATTTTCTTGTTGCCTAATGCGGCATAGTCTACATTAAGGAAACCGTTGATACTCCACAGGAACAGTACAGGCTTGCCATCGATACGAAGAAGATACTTGTTATTGGCTTTATTCTCGCCATAAAAGTGATCGAAAGCCAATTTTATATTGTAATCCCATATATACTTATATATATCGTCCAAGTTGTCTAACGGATACATGACCTCTTCATCCGTCAGCCCCTTATTTTGCTGAGTCTCGGCACTGATGACTGTAGCGTAAGTCTGATACAAGTCAAAATTACGGGCGGCAGCCCAGGAAGCCGGACAGTCATCGAAGATGGCAATCTTCAGACTTTCTTCATTCCGGCGTTGTAAAGCAGCGATGAATTCCTTTATATGAACAGGGTCACCATGATCTCTTTCATAAGCAGGGTCGGTATCTGCCTTCGGTAAACGTCCACGGCAGTTGGGAGCTACATAATCCAACCCACTATACACCATCTCTTCCACCAGGTTATCCCACCACTCTGCTTCCGTAGCACCAAAAGCCTTCACTTCGAAAAGCGGCTTATTATAAAAGGTAGTAGAATTTGTCCCGCCGCTGGCAGCATCCTCCCCATTCCGAAGGTTCTTCTGGAAACTGAACAATGCCCCCATCAAAAAATCATGTTCAGGAATGTTACTCTCTACCGCAGGAGCAGGGAGTATGAACGTCCCTTCTGTCGGTGGCACCGGGTCCGGATTAATATCGGGAACAATATTATTGTCCTCATCAGAACAGCTAACAATCATGGAAGCTAAAACAAGCCCCATCGTGATTTTCAAATAATTCTTCACGGTCTCTTTTTTTAATTATACATTTCTTGTTTGTTACACCTCGAAAACACCCTTTTTATTCATTATTTAAGAAAGCGTCGACTGAACAAACTTAATATTTAAGGTTATTTTTGAGTTCTGATGCAAAGTAACAGGAGACGGCTTAAGTTTTTTTATAAAATACGATTAAACTCAGATTAATTTCTAATTAATTTTAAAACTAATACTATTTTCTTTTAATTTTCCGCAAACTTGGGCATTAATTTCTATAAAAGGGGGAAGTTTATATTTTGTGATATGCGATACATACCCTGTTTCTTCATCTAAATGAGTAGTTACTTCCTGCAAAAGAAGCAAATTTCAAGTAAAGAGGTTAAAAAGGTAAATAAGGCAACTATTATCTCTTATATCGGTCGGGGTTGCCAAAGTAATGCCCCAACCAACCCATACAAGGATATACAAACATAACACAAATTAAGAGATATCCAATTATTAACCTGACTGATTATATAAAAAATGTATTCCAGTATTATGATTGCGACATTCACTACTGATTTTCAAAAATGCTTCTTACGATACCATCTTTCAATTGTACGTTTCCTTCACTCTATATATAATAAGGTGTAACGAGATTATTTATAACCGGGAGATAAGATTTATATCCCCTGAACCCACTTATTTGCTTAAATTCCACATTTAAGGGATATTTAATAAGCAATTAAGCGAAAATTAAGCTTTCACTTAACTTCCTGTCTTTATATTTGCCACACCATTTTATCGCTCTCAAACCGTGAATTACAGTCTGTCAAATCATAAACTGAAATACAATGAACTTTTAAACTACAGAATAATATCATGAATCAAATTAGCAAAGTATTTTTAGCTTGCGCCTGCAGCCTGTCCGGCTTGGTGACACAAGCCCAAGATCACACCGTATGGAGCAATGATTTCTCCAATGACTCCCAACCACTGAATATTGTGGGACGTGGCGCCTGTCGGGTTAACGACGGAGTATTACATTCGCGCAGTGCTTATGCCCTCTTCGGTAATCCCGAATGGAAAGATTATAGCTTGTCTTTCAAGGCACGTGCCCCGAAAGACGCCGAACAAGTACAGATATGGGCAGGGTTCCGTACACACAACCGTTTTGACCGCTATGTGGTGGGTATCAAAGGCGGACTGCAAGACGATATCTATTTGATGCGTACCGGATATATGGGTACAGACGAATTCTTAGGCGTTCGCCCACTTGGCTTTCATCCCGTGCCGGGAGAATGGTACAAAGTGAAAGTAGAAGTATGTGGAAACCGTATCCGGGTTTTTGTAAACGACGAAAAACTTCCTCACATCGATTTGGAGGACAAAAACAGTAATCTCTCTCCTACCGGTGAAGTTGCATTGGGTGGCGGATGGATAGACACGGAATTTGATGATCTCACTGTCATACCATTAGCAGAAGATGCTCTAAAAGGCGTTAAGGTACAAGAGTACCGCATAGCACTCTCAACACAGGAAAAGGAGGAAAAACGCCGCAAGGAACGAGCACAATACACTGCCGTCAAACTGGATAAACTGACTGACAACCGGACAGAGTTATCATTGGACGGAAACTGGCTCTTCATGCCTGAATACCAACTGAACGATAAAGCTAAGGCAATCTCCATGCAGACGGATGACAACGACTGGCATCTGATGTCTGTCCCTGCTTTCTGGAATCCTATCCGCATCTGGCTACATGGCGAAACGATGCCATCGCCTACCGGCCCGCAACATAAAGGGGTATCAGATACCTACTACCAGCAAGAAACCGACCGTTGCGAGAACTATACTTTCAACTATCGCAAGACTGGTGCTGCCTGGTATCGTCAATGGCTGGAACTACCGGCTGACGTGAAAGGGAAACAACTGACCCTCTCATTTGACGCTGTATCAAAAATGGCGGAAGTTTACATCAACGGTGAACCGGCTGGTTCGAACATTGGTATGTTCGGTGATTTCCAGATAGATGCCACCCGATTTCTACACCCGGGCCGCAATCTGATTGCTGTGAAAGTGACACGTGACATCAACGGGAAAGTTGCGCAAACCAGTGATGCCATGGAAAACTACTATTCATCGGTGCGCAAGGAAGTGGAAGACAACCAAAACGACCAACAAGCCAACAAAGCCGTATTAACCGATATTCCTCACGGATTTTATGGTGACAACCCTGCCGGTATATGGCAGCCTGTCAAACTCGTAGTCAGCAATCCGCTTAAAGTAGAAGATATTTTCATCAAACCGGCTTTGGACGGTGCATCCATAGACGTCACCATAAAAAACTATGCTCCTAAAAAGAGAAACTTCGACATCCGTGTAGACATCATAGACAAACACACCGGAGAAACACTCTACGGTGCCCCCGTACGTAGCAAACTCTCGTTAGCGACAAGTACACAAGAAACATTTACCTGTGATATTAAAGGGCTGAAACCCAAACTCTGGGAACCTGCCAGCCCTAATCTTTATGACTTTCGCGTAAGCCTCACGGAAGGAAAAAATAAAGTGACGGACTGTATCACCGTAACTTCCGGCTTCCGTACTTTTGAAAGCAAAGACGGATTCCTGTACCTGAATGGCCGCAAACACTGGCTACGCGGAGGCAATCACATTCCTTTCGCTCTCTGTCCCAATGATTCTCTTCTGGCAGACAAATTTATGAAACTGATGAAGGAAGGTAATGTACAGTCTACCCGAACACATACCACTCCTTGGAACGAACTCTGGGTATCGGCAGCAGACCGCAATGGCATCTCGATCAGCTTTGAGGGTACTTGGTCATGGCTCATGATACACTCTACCCCGATACCGGACAAGGGCGTGCTTGATCTTTGGAGCAGTGAATGGCTGCGGGTGATGAAAAAATACCGGAATCATCCTTCTGTATTCTTCTGGACAGTCAACAATGAGATGAAATTCTACGACTTGGATGCCGATACGGAACGTGCCAAAGAGAAATTCCG
This sequence comes from Bacteroides sp. HMSC067B03, assembly GCF_001811315.1. Classification (NCBI taxonomy): domain Bacteria; kingdom Pseudomonadati; phylum Bacteroidota; class Bacteroidia; order Bacteroidales; family Bacteroidaceae; genus Bacteroides; species Bacteroides sp. HMSC067B03. Next base: position 193,577 of record NZ_KV804368.1, read on the forward strand.
CATTGTATCCGATGTAGTGAAGAATATGAGAAAGACCGATCCTACACGCCCTGTATGCTTCGACTCCAACTATCTTCACAACAAAGCCAGCAAACGGTTCGGCGAAGATTTTCTAAAAACAGTTGATGACGGAGATATTGATGACAACCATGCTTATTATAATTGGTACGACTATTCGGTATTCCGCTTCTTCAACGGAGAATTTCAGAAACAATTCAAAACACCCGGACGTCCTTTGATCAGTCAGGAGATGAGTACGGGTTATCCGAATGCCGAAACCGGTCACCCTACCCGTTCCTATCAGCTGATTCATCAGAATCCTTATTCATTAATCGGATACGAAGCTTATGACTGGGCCGATCCCAAAGGTTTTCTGAATACACAATCGTTCATCACGGGAGAGTTGGCCGAAACGCTCCGTCGTACCAACGAACAGGCTTCGGGTATCATGCACTTTGCCTATATGACTTGGTTTCGCCAATGCTATGACTACCGTCATATTCAACCGTATCCCACATACTACGCTATGCAGCGTGCTATGCAACCTGTACTTGTCAGTGCGGAATTATGGGGACGTAACCTTTATGCAGGTGAGAAATTGCATACACGTATTTATGTAGTAAATGACAACGAAGAAGGACGTGACCTGAAACCAATGTCATTAATCTGGAGTATTGTAGACGAAACGGATAAAGTACTGGCATCCGGTACAGAACAATTCCCGGCTGTGGAATACTATGGCCGTAAATATATTGAGCCAAACATTCACATGCCTTCCAATCTACCTGCCGACAAAGTAAATGCAAAACTGAAACTCACACTTACAGAAAACGGCGTGACTTTATCAAAAAATGAATATGGATTACTATTGGCACGCAAGGAATGGAACATCGGTCAGGTAGCCGAAAACAAAAAAATCCTTCTACTGGATAAAGACAATATGAAAGCCACCCTTGACTTCCTGAACATCGCTTGCCAGACAGTACCGTCCATCAAGGAACTCCTGAACAGCAAGCAGAAAGCGAATCTCTGCATCCTATCGGGACTGAAAGAATGTACGGATGAAGAAGCAAAATTGCTACGTGAATATCAGGCTAAAGGCGGTCGCCTGCTCCTTCTGAACAGCAAAGAGGCTGCACAAAAAATCTATCCTGAATACATCACCGGATGGATCATTCCCACGGAAGGAGACATTGTGGTGATGGAACATGACGATGCCTCTGTATTCGACGGAATCGGTGTACTGGAATTACGCTATTTCAATAATAACAAGCGTGAAATTCCACTAGCCTGCACTGCCACCTTGAAAGCTGTCCGCCACGAAAATGTGAAGGAACTTGCTGCCCAGATGAAGATTCACGCATACATCGACGGCGGTAAACCGGAAGAACGTATAGCACGTATCGAGTCTATGCGTGGATTGACATTACTGCAAATAGCCGACAATAAAGGAAAATCTCTTGTTTCGACACTCTGCACGGAAAAAGCAACGACTGATCCGATAGCAGGAAAATTGTTGGCAAACATGGTGAACGAATTATTGAAATAGGTATGTAATTGATATATTAGAATGGATCTTCCATTCGTTCTATTAAATTCCCCAAAGAAGGCAGCTAGCTTACAATAAGTTAGTTGCCTTCTTTTTTTATTCCGGGTGTAAACAGTAGCAGAAGATTGCCACTCCTTTCTTTTGGATTTTCTTTCCATTATAACAGTGTAATCAATTGCATAAACTTATGTAGTCGGGCTTCTTTTCCTTAACGATGGAGTAGATATGGCATACTTCTATTTTGACCGTCAAACCTTACTTTAGCAAAACTCTAAATTGTTAGCTGACAAAACAAGATAAACAAAAAATGAAGAGCAAATTCCACTGGAAAGTGAAATCTACTCTTCATGATGTATCAAAGCGGAAGATTTATCCAATAACCGTCAACAGATATTTATTGGTTCACCCATAGCATATTCCAATGAATCTTTATGCCAACCTCAGCCGTTTCACAGCCGTTATTAAGTTATGAAAGACTTATAAAAGAAATATCATCTGATCGTATATCTTTTGCCTTTGACAGTCGCGAAAGAAATCCTATTATCATCAAGAACGTTGACTTTAACACCGGAAACTTTCAGATTCTTTGCACCCGGATATTTTATAATACACTCTGCACCGGAATTAGAAAGAATTTCTATTGAAGTAATTTTCCCTTCTTTCCAGGCAGCGTCCACTTCAAAGTTTCCTCGCGCCTTCATCCCTTTAAATGCACCGTCTTTCCACGCATCGGGCAAAGCGGGAAGCAATTCGATATATCCTCCCTGGCTCTGCATCAGCATTTCTGCGATTCCGGCTGTACAACCAAAGTTACCGTCGATCTGGAAAGGCGGATGCGCATCAAACAAGTTGGTATATACTCCGCCTACATGACTTCCGGGAACAGTCAGTTTCATGGCACTTCTCAATAACTTATGAGAGCGGTTTCCGTCGTGCAGACGTGCCCAGAAGTTCAGTTTCCACGCTTTGCTCCATCCGGTACCTTCGTCGCCGCGCGTATTCAATGTCACTTTCATGGCATCTGCATATTTATCGTCCTGTTCGCTCCTTCCAATTACAATCTGCGAACCCGGATGCAGCCAGAAAAGATGATTCGTATGTCTGTGGCCGCCATCTCCGGTCACGTCTTTTGTCACTTCATCTTTCCATTCCATAAATTGACCGCCCAGGCCGATTTTCGGTCCGGAGAGTTTGCTCATGGCTGTTGCTATCTCTGCGATTTCCGGATCTTTTTCCCTTCCCAGCTCTTTGCTGGCCTTAATCATCATGCCGAACATTTCACAAATCATAGCCTGTGAAGTTGAACAACCTAGTGAAAACTCGCCATGTTCAGGAGAATGGGAGGGATTCGCTACCAGTGTACCATCCCGTTCATCTGTCCAAAGATTGTCTACCCAGAAAAGGGCAGCGTCAAGCATCGTATCATAATACTTTTTCAGGAAGTCTTTATCAAGGTTGAACTGGTAATACTCCCAGATATCCTGACACATCCAGATAGCCCCTGCCGGGAAGTGATGGGGCGTACTTTTCTTGGCCGGAGCCGTATTCCCCCAAATATTATTCTCATGATGTGTCACCCATCCACGAACATTGCCGCCATCAGGTTTACAATAATATTGTTGTGCCGTATACTTTCCACGAGGTACCAGACTCTTGACATATTCTACCATAGGCAGATGGCACGGACTAAGATTGGTAGGCTGTGTCGGCCAATAATTCATCTGTACATTGATATTGGTATGATAATCGGCATTCCATGGATTAGCAAGCCTTTCCCCCCACACTCCTTGCAGATTAGCAGGTAAAGAACCTTCTCTTGAAGAAGAGATCAGAAGATAACGTCCGAACTGGAAATACAACATTTCCAGATATTGATTGTCCTGTTCCGAATTGGTATTCGCATCCATTCCTTTCAGCAAACTGTCGGTGGTGGCAGCAGGTGCTTCCAACTGTTCACCAAGATTTAGTTGCATTCTATCATACAACGAATGATAATCCTTCTGATGGGCAGCCAACAAGGAGGTATACTTCTTATCCGCTACTTTATGCAGGGTAGCCCGCACCTTATCCAATGGATCTTCTTCTGAAAAATAACAGTAGGAATCATCCATGCACTGTACATAGTTAGTCGCGGCAGACATCAGAACAATAATCTCATCCGCATCCTCTACTTTCAGCTTCGCTCCGTCCACTACTGAAATCTTTCCGCCTTTATTCTTCACAACCAATTGCTGCGCATATCTCAGTCCATTCTTCCAGGCATCCCCTACCCGCTTGTCCCCGCTAACCGGAGTCGGGTACCCGGTCATGGTAATCGTATTGCCGTCTGCTGCAATGACTTTATCGGTGTGCAGCGATTCAAGAGAAATGATGCGCGAAAGTTTCCCTTCATTCGCATCTGACGTGAGACGCATCACCATTACATGATCCGGATAACTCATAAAATATTCACGTTTAAAGGTGATTCCACCTTCTTTATATGTCACCGTATGAATAGCATTATCTATGTCGAGTGTACGGGCATAGTCGGAATAAGGAAGCTCGAGAGAAGCGTCTATCGAGAGCTCCGCTAATTGCGGCTTCTGCCTGTTGTCTATTAATTCCGTTATTTCGAGTTTGAAGAATGTATATTTATCCGTTTTCAACGGGAATGACAGCGTCTTATTGCGACCGCTTTTTCCGTCATTGCCATCAGCCCAGAAAACACCGGACTGATTATCCAGCAAGTCATAGGATTTGCCATCTGCCGAACCATAAAGTTTCCACGATTTCGGGTCTCTGCCAGGCATGTCATTGGCAGAGGTCAAGCTATAGGAAACAGCTTTGGGAGCATGGGTATATGCCCACTTGATTACACATGGCAAACTCCCTGCACCGGAAAACTGTTCATTATCGGCAAACCATTTGCTGGTAGTACTCTGATCGAAAAGACTGCCGATGGACTGACTCTGATTTTTTGTATTATCATAATTGGTCTGTACTTCTTCTTTTATCAAGACAGGGATAGGCGGATTAACGGCCTCTACAATGATATTACTCAATGTCTGGAAAGAACCGAAATGCTCCTTCGTTCCAGCCAGATTGTCAATCAGATTCCGTAATTCTGTGCCGTCACCGTCTCCATCATAATTATGGGTAATCAGTTTTCCGGTCTCGTCGATATAAGCAGAACGGTTTGTTGTAAAGTCATTCATCTTCTGTTGCAACATCACCCGTGCTTTGTGAAGATAGTCCTTGTTAACTTCCGGAGTTCTCAGATGTCCTCCGTTATAAGAGGGATCTTCACCGGGACCTCCCGACCACAAAGTGTGTTCATTCGTCTGAATGACATCCACATAGACCCCACCAAAGATCATAGCTCCCATATAACCGTTACCGATAGGCAGAGCCTCACTTTCCCAGTTTTTAGCAGGCTTATTATAAGTTGCCTTCAAGGCAGGTTGATGAAACTGCCCGGAGCAAGCCGTCATCGTAGTTCCTGCCACAAAGCAGAATAGAAGTAATACATCTGTAAGCCGTAAGTACCTGTTTCTCATAATATTATTTTTTAATAAGCATATCCTTAGATAATCCCATACTGCGTCATGCTTGTGCCACCCTATTGGCACAACTGTGCCACCTCGTTGGCATAACCGTGCCAATGCGATGGCACAACTGTGCCAACAAGGTGGCACAGACTGATCAATCAGAAAGCATCACTTCAGTTCATGTGACTCTTAGTTTTTTCTGGTTCAAATTTAAATAAAGTTTATAAATCAATGACTGTTTGCAGGCGAATATCTTTGGAAGAAGCACCAACCATAATGTCAAATGTGCCTTTCGGTACTACAAACTGACCTTTTCCTACATCCCAATAACGAAGTTGCTCTTTATTCAACCTGATCTCTACCCGACGGCTTTCTCCTGATTTTAAAGGAACACGCCGGAATCCTTTCAGTTCTTTGACAGGAACAATACCTCCGGTCTCCGGTATTCGCACATAAACCTGAGTAACTTCATCACCGTTTCTCTTACCGGTATTCTTTAACCGGAAAGAAACAGCTACTTCATCTGCTTCGTCTTTTACTCTCAAATCGCTATATTTAAAAGAAGAATAACTCAATCCGTAGCCAAATGGATAAAGGACTTCTCCTTTGAAGTATTTATAAGTACGTCCTTTGGTAATATCATAATCGTCAAACGGAGGCAACTCATCCAAGGATTTGTAATAAGTGAGCGGTAAACGTCCGGCAGGATTATAATCACCAAACAGTACCTCGGCAACGGCAGTTCCTCCTTGTTCGCCCGGATACCAGGCATTCACAATCGCAGGAACATGCTCATCCATCCAATTGATGGCTAATGAACTGCCTGCCACCAGAATAACGATCATATTGGAATTTACTTTATAGATTTCCTGCAAGAACTCTCTCTGGTCTGCCGGGAGCTGAATGTCGTAGCGGTCTTGCCCCTCACGCTCTATCGATTTATTGATACCCATAACAGCAATTACCGTTTCACATTCGCGAACTGCTTTTCCGGCTTCTCCGTACAAATCGAGACGGGTTGCTTTTCCTATCTGCGGAACTTTCCATTGTAGTTTTGCAATAGCATAATCCCGATTATCGTAATATTCCGCTTTCAACTGATACTCTTTTCCGGCTTCGAGATAAATAGAAGCGGAATCCGTAGACACGGCATGCGCTTGCCATGCATCAATCAACATCTGATTATCAATGCTCAGACGGCAACCGTCATCTGATGTAAAGCTGAAAGTATAGCGACCGGAGATGGTCGGCTTTAACTTTCCTGTCCAACGGACAGAAAGCGGAGATTTGGGAAGGAACGGGTCGGGAGCCTGATTGGCAGGCTCAAAATTGATCCAGTTTTCTTTGCGCACTTTCGGCGTACCTTCCAGACGGGTATTATCAAAATATTCTGCCTGCAATCCTTCCGGAAAGTTCTCTCCCTGAATAAGTTCCAAACCGTCGGCGGCAGACTTCCAAGGAGCATAGACGACTTTCACCTGATCGCCTACCCTGTTTCTGATGCCTTGCAGTATGGAAACCGGTTCTACTACCGGAGCACCACTATAATCGCCAAACTCACACTTACCGGCATTGATACCGACTACTGCGATGGATTTCAGTTTGCTGGCATTCAACGGGAGCATATTCTTCTGATTCTTCAATAGAACGATACATTGACGGGCAGCATCCAAAGCAATTTGCTGATGCTCCTTCGAACCGATCACTGATGGAGATATTTTAGTATATGGATTTCGCTCCACACCATCAAACAGCCCCAGTTTCATACGGGCCGTCAGTACATGATAGGCTGCAGAGTCAATATCGGCATCCGATACCATATATTGTTTGTAAGCATTCAACAAAGGTCCGTCATAAACATCGTCACCACATTCAAGGTCAAGCCCTGCCTTAAGAGACAAGGTGGCTGCCGCTTCCTTCGTCTTCAGATACTTATGAGCATTTACCAGCAAAGCAGGGCCCCCACAGTCAGAAACAACATATCCCTGAAATCCCCAATCCTTCCGCAGCACCTTTTGCAATAACCATGCATTCAGCGTACAAGGCACATCGTTCAGTGCATTGTAAGCGGACATGATGGAAGCGGCCTTTCCTTCCTTTACACACATTTCGAAAGCAGGGAAATAATATTCACGCAGTTGTTTCTCCGATATCTGAGGATTGCAGACGAAACGATTGTGCTCTTCATTGTTGGCGGCAAAATGCTTGGGAGTAGAAACGATTTTTAAATAATGCGGATCATCTCCTTGCAATCCTTTCACGAAGGCTGTTCCCATCACTCCACTCAGAAAAGGGTCTTCACCATACGTTTCCGGTGTGCGCCCCCAACGAGGATCACGTGCCATGTTCACAGTAGGTGACCAAAAAGTCAGCACATCGCTGAATTGTTCTTTCTGTGCTCTTCCCTGATCCAGCTCGTTCCAGCGGGCACGCGCCTCATCCGAAATGACTGTGGCTACCCGTCTCTGCAACTCCGGATTCCAGGTAGCTGCCAGTCCGATGGCTTGTGGAAATACGGTAAAACGTCCGGGACGGACAACTCCATGTAGCGCTTCATTCCCATGATAGTATTTATCAATACCCAAACGGGGAATACCGGGAGATGTTGCACGAAGCAAACTTATTTTCTCTTCCACCGTTAAGCGTGAAATCAAATCCATTACCCGTTCATGCACAGGGGCATTTTCATTCTTATACAACTCCTGCGCGTGTATAAACGAACAAGACATCACAGACAAAGCACCTGTCAACAAAATCTTTTTATACCTCTTCATCATTATCATTCTACCTTATTTTCTATTTTTATTAATCTACAGGACCATCCATCAGCAAGTCATGTTTCTTCTCCTTCACATCGTGAGATTTGAAACCACCCCCGTCTGTCGCAATGCCCATTACATGAAACATCGAGTTCCAAAAGGCAGTTACCTCTTTCGTCCGCAAACGATAATCTATGACCGACAAAACCAAGTCTGTGTTATCTTGCAACGGATATGTGACCAAAGCTGCCCCTTCAGGCTTTTGTAGAGCCTCATACAATACGACCTGAGCGCATTTCCAATGTTCGGGAGAGGTATTAAACAGATTCCAGTCTGTGCGGGAAGCTTTTAATATAACATTCCCCTTCTCAGTTAATGCCCCTGTCAAACCTTGTTTCAGTATGTAACGGTCACCTTCCATTTCGCCAAAGTACAAGTCAGGCAGTTCAAAATATTTTCTCCAGGAAGAAGTACTGTCTATCTCTAAAGCAGTGGCTTTGCGATTTGTCAGCCTTACTTCTTCCGGCAACCAACGGGCAAAGTCATTACTCAGTTTTTGTCCGGTACTCAATGCCAGTACCATTCCTCCTTCCTTCTTCCATTTCTTCAATGCCGGTTGCATCTGTTGTAAATCTGATGCAGACACTAATTCGGCATCTACAATCCATAAGTCAGCTTTCTTCGGATGGGTGGTCAATGAGATTCCGGCCTGAGTGATAAAATCGATTAAGTCCGGATGAGCCTCCCCCAATAAATATGCAACCGTATAAACCGGAGCCGGACAGGCTGGCTTTACCGGATGTTTCACTTCCTTAAACGGTGCCCATTCACCACCACCGAAAGCAGCTTTCAGCGCATTAAACATAGGCAACGGCTTATATAGAGGAAGTGTAGTATCTAACCCCGGATTAAAGGTAGTGACATAGGGAGGAATGCGTTCATATTGATATCCCGGCTTGCCTTCTTCATAGGCTTTACCGGCAAATACACCATCCGAAAGATTCGGCAGACGACTAAAATCGTGATATCCCAAGTTCATGTGTTCCAATCCGAACCAACATACTTCCGAAGGGGAATAGTATGCAAGATAAGGAATGGCCATCTGTTTCACATTCTGATAAACATCGATTGCCAGTGCCTCACTCCGCCCTTTATAAGACAGATAAGCTTTTTCTCCGACAAAAGGATATAACTGGTGAGGACGTCCGTAATAAGTCGCTCCGGACTCACCTACAATCAAAGGCTTGTTCAATCCCTTGGGTAAATCTTCCAGTTTCAGACCATGGGAAAAGTGCTTGCTCCACACGGGGAGACGTCCGTCCATATCACGGTCTCCATCCAAGGTAAGGAAGTCACGGGTAGGATCATATTTCTTTGCGCTCAATGTCAGTTCCACCAATTTATCATCCCAAACGGCAGCTACTTCCTTTGCCGGTTTGTTCAGCAAAGCAATAGCAAACATCTCATTACCGACACTCCACCCTATAACAGAAGGATGATTGCGGTCACGCATGATCAATCGTTCCAAATGTTGGTGCGAACGCTCCCAGGTTATATCTTCTTCCAAATTCAAACGAATGGAACTACCGAACAAAGCTGTCTCATCCAGTACCATCAAGCCCATTTCATCCGCCAGATCATAGTAAACACGAGGCCAGGGTTGTGCATGCGGACGAACGGCATTTCCTCCAAAATCCTTAATCATCTGATACCATGCATAAGCAAAACGTCTCGAACAGATATAAGCACTGAAAGGATGCTGAATATCCCCGAAGCATTGTATTTTCTTTCCGTTCAACTGAAACTCATCTCCTACAATTTTAAATTGTCTCCATCCGAAACGGGTAGCTTTGCAGTCATATATCTGCTTCTTCCCGTTTACAGTCAGCAGCAGAGTGTATAGTTCGGGAGTATCAGGAGTCCAGTACTTTAACTTATCATCCGGTTTCTGAGTGATAATGACTTTCTTTTTCTCTCCTTTTTGAAGCACAACCGTAGTAACAGGCATGGTCAGTGCCGTATTTCCCAATGTCCATTTGATCTCAGGAGCGGTCAGAATGTCCTTTCCTGCCTGGTTGATCCATTCCCTGACTTCTCCGTTCAATGTAATATTTGCCTTTTTCGAAGATAAATTCGTCAACTCTACCTCTACTTTTAATTCATTCTTATCCAGCCAGGATTGTACAAACACGTCTGTTATCCGTATTTCGGGCACTGCAAACAAATACACATCCTGCCAAATGCCAAGCAAATAATCGGTATTGGAACCTGTGGGATAAGTTGCCCCCATCTTTTTATAAACGGGATGCGACTGATCGAATAGCTTCGTATCCCTCACTCCTACCAACAACTCATTTTCACCGTCACGATTCACATACTCGGTCACATCTGCCTCAAAAGGAAGATGGGCATCAAAATTATGACAAACTTCTTTTCCATTCACCCATATCACACAATCACCTGCCACTGCCTCAAAATGAAGCAAAACGCGTTTTTGTTCCCAATCGGCAGGAATACGAAAATTACGGCATAACCATCCCATACGGGCACGTACCCAGTGTTCCGGATAACTGGGAAAGTAAACGGAACTTGGAGTATACGGTCGCTGTGTTCCTTCTCCAACCTTACTACCTCTCCCCCAATCGTTTACACTGATAGCAGAAGGGATTTTTATCTTTACCTTTTCCCATTGATCCGGTTGAGGAGCAGCTAGTTCAGGCGCTATCCCGGAACCACTTTTCCACGAAGCGGGAACAGCAACGCATTGTAAATCCCAAAGTCCGTTGAGGCAGACTTCATCCCGATATGGTTTTTCCTGCGGGATGACCAAACCTTCCGCCGGAGAAAAATCACGGGAAAACACGACTTTCTGAGTTTGTGCAACCATCGTTCCGGAAAATATTCCGGCCCAAGCCAACAAGCAGTATCTAACACCTTGTGAAATCATTCTTCGTATCTTTTTTCCGTCTTCCATGATTATCAACCTTTCATTATTTAATTACCATTCTCATTAAATGCCGTTATTGAGAAATAATATTCCGAATCCCCGGTTAAAGTAGCGTGCTTCATATTGATTGTCAGATTCACTCATATCTTTCCATCTACCGATCCCTCGATAAAGAATTGATAAACTACCGGAGGATGCGGTGCGAAAACTGTTCTCCCTTTTTCCCGTTTGAGCCGCCCGCCATTTATTTGTTTTCCGGTCCGTGTTATTTATCCCAATTGTCTGTGCGGAAAGGGGATGCCGGCAAACCCTTCTCATTATACAAGTTACAACGAGGACTATTGGAAAAGCCGTAACGTACAGCCACAGGAACAGCAACTTCGCTGCTGGACACAATCACCTTATTGCCTTCAATCACTGCGTCTGCCCATACAAACTTACGGTCGGCACCCGCAATGCCGAAGCCCGTTAACTTCGTCGGTTTCGGATGAGGCGGTTCTCCTGCCGGTATATACGGAGAAGTACCCATCATCAGCTTTTTACCCTGATTGGTAAACTCCAGAATGATTTTATTTCCTTTCACTGACATTTTTTTATAAAGAGGTCCCATACCGACTACCTTCTCCCCATACGCCAACCTTCGGGCAGCAAGGGCCAGCCGGTGTCCGACATCGTATTTATCTACCGGATGTAAATCGAAAGGATCTCCCACATCAATCGTTACAGCCATTGCCGTATTAGGCAGGTTCAAGGCTTTCAACTGTCCTTCCCGCACCCAGCGCCAACCATTTCCTTCAACAGACGGTTGTTGGTCTACAGGCTCAAAATTAGGAAGCTGCACGTATACAAAAGGAAAATCACCGATTCCCCATTTCTCTCTCCAATCCATAATCATTCGCGAGAACAGAGTGGCATATTCCTTTGCAGAACCACCGGAATTAAATTCTCCCTGATACCAGATAACTCCTTTTATGCTCAAAGGGATCAAAGGAGAGATCATGGCATTAAACAGGTTGGACGGACCATTATTTCCTCCATGCGGTTTACGTGGATTAGGTGGACGGGGTACTCTGGGCTGCGGTTTGGGTGGAGCCGGCTTTCCATCTGCCTGTGCAGCTTTCACAGCTATCGCCCATTCTTTTTGCGCCTGATTCCATTCTTTTCCTACTGTCTTATCCCATTCTCTTACCGCTTCATCAAATTCTTTCTGTTTTCGGGGATAAGTGGCAAGTATTTCCGGATTATCTTTCACATTCTTCTCATAAGCAGTAACATAGTGAGCCAAAGCAGGTTCTTGCTTCAGTCCGGACAGACTGGTCCAGGCCTCAGCACGCGTACCTCCCCAAGCGGACTGGATAACTCCTAACGGACGTCCGTTAGCAGCACGCATGTCGCGCGCAAAGTAATAAGCCGTTGCCGAAAAACCCTGTCCATTGATCTTTGCCAGCATTTCCGGTGTACAAAGTACCCATCTGGCAGCCCGCTCGGGACTAGCCGTTCCCTGAGGAACTTCTATATCAGTCAACGGCTGCAATGCTGTATTCTTGGGAACAAAGAACAAACGCAATAAAGGATCTTCCGAACCGGCTATATCGTCAGCATATTCCTTTCTTACTTTAATTCCCCATTCCATATTCGATTGTCCGGAAGCAACCCATACGTCACCTACCAGTACATCCGAATAAGCTAGTTTATTCTTTCCGGTAATCGTCAGTGTCTGCCCATCTTTCTTCGTTTTTATTGGTTTCAGGTTTACTTTCCATGTCCCGTCACTATGAGCAGTCGTTCTCACTTTCTGTCCGGCAAAGGCTACCTCTATGTTTTCTCCGGCATCAGCCCATCCCCATATGGCAATCTTTGTGTCTTGCTGCAAAACCATGTGATCACCGAAGATCAGCGGCATCCGTACATCGGCTTTTGCTTTTGTCAGTCCAAAGCTTATGGATAACAAAAATATCCATGATATTAAAAGAAGTCGTTTCATTTTATTTATCAGTCTATATATACATCACTAAATTTCCATTCAACTGTGACTCGTCCGGAATCAGGGACACAATCAATCATTATTTGTTTATTACTGATCGTTACGGGCAGAGATTCTCTCCCTTGTGTTGCCTTCGCTTCAGTTACTTTATTTTCCGTTAAGATCACGAGCGTCAACGGAACCTTCACCTGTTTTTTGCTTAACTTGCAGTCCAGAGTAAAAGACACTGAATTGGTTCCGATTTCAATCTCTTTTATAGTGGTCGCGTCACGTTGCTTTATGTAGCTGCCGATATTACCGAAAGTATCGATCCAAAGATCTTTTTCATGCTTCTTCGCGTAAGTCAGATGAGATTCGAAAACATCAGGACGAAGCGGATCAAATCCATCTGTCAGACCATGAATCATAGCTACTCCCCATTCTCTCCGGCTAATCAGTTTATCCATCCATTGATTAATATTCTTTGCCGTGGTATCCCGGGCTCCAATACCTTGCTGAAAAATACGGGCCACCATATGACGCCTTTCTACAATCTTTCCAACTTGCTCATTGAAGCTGTTATAAGGATAGCAAAAAGAAACAGGGAAAATTCCCGTTTCCCTCCGGATAATATCAGCACTATTTTCTATCTCATTTTCAAGTTCCTCCGGCTCTTTTACCTGAGTCACCAGATTCTTATGATTATATCCATGATTGCCGATTTCAAAACCTTTAGCTACCAATGTGCGTATCTCATCCCAGGTAACACCTCCCCATGCTCCCGGCTTTTTAGCTTCGGCTTCCTGTAAAGTAGCCGAAACCTGTCCGGGAATAATAAAGAATGTTCCCGGTATCTGTAGCTTCTCCATGATGGGAGCGGCAATCAGATACTGATTGCGCAATCCATCATCGAACGTATAACTTACAGCACCAGCCTTGTCATCTTTAAAATTGCTGATTCGTAGCTTAACCAGTCCGTCATGAACCGGTTCAGTTGCTTTTACATAGAAACCGGCAATAATCAGTAACAATCCCAAACAAATACGATACATAATCGTTTATCTCGTCTAAATTATCATCAATTTACGACCCTCTAAAACTTATAAAGATACCATCTTATATTTGGTAGTAAACGCTACAGGCTCCTTATTCTCTTTCGCCAGCTTGAACGGAATCAGTTTTTCTTCGCCCGCCCCCAACTCATAATGAACTGCGTCTCCTGTCTTTTTACCACCAACAAACATTTCCACTTTACCTATATCCATCAAAGTGCCTGTGTTTTTTACACTTACCCACACAGTCTTTTGATTCTTTACAAGATTTTCTTCTACTTTAGACACAGTAAGATCAAAATTAGCCCCAAATTCATGCGTATAATTGAGCATCCCTGTGACTCCCTTTTTGTTATCACTATAGCCTACACTATGTTTGATTTCATTCTTAGCTACATAATCAGGACTCATTCCTCCTATCATGATTTTGAACTCACCCTTTTCCACGACTCTGTCCATCCGGTCATTGAGCAATGATATGTCATAAGGAGTCATTTCAAAAGAAACCGTCTTCGACTCTCCCGGCTGCAAATGAATACGGGTGAAGTCTTTCAACTCCATAACACGGGTTTTCACACTGGCATACATATCTGTCACATACAGCTGGGCAACTTCATCACCGGCACAGCTTCCTACGTTCTTCACTGTAGCCTGCACTTCTACATTTCCATTCGCCTTTTCCTGTATTTTCAGATTAGAATATTCGAATGAAGTGTAACTGAGTCCGAATCCGAAGCGATAAAGAGGATAATATTCCATATCTACATATTCGTAACGGCGTCCGGAAGTCTTGAAGTTATAATACAGCGGAAGCTGTCCTACGTGACGTGGGAATGTCATCGGCAAGCGACCGGCAGGATTATAGTCACCGAACAGTACATCTGCCATTGCCGGACCACCTTCCTGTCCCGGCAACCAGTTTACTAGAATAGCTTTACACATTTCAGACGCTTTCAGGATATCATAAGGACGCCCTGCCTGAAGAATCAGTATCACCGGTTTTCCGGTTGCACAAACTGCTTCCAGCAATTCCTGCTGTTTGCCCGGCAGGATTAAAGTCGCCCAGTCATTATTTTCCCCACATGTCTTGCGGACATCATTGGTCGCTTCACTGGTAGAGCAATCGCCCAGTACCATGATTACAACATCCGACTGGGAAGCTGTCTTCACGGCTTTAGGAATATTCGTAGCGTCCGGATTCGTAAAGTCGCATCCCTGTTCATAAAGCACTTTTGTCTGCTTGCCCACC
This sequence comes from Bacteroides sp. HMSC067B03, assembly GCF_001811315.1. Taxonomy (NCBI): domain Bacteria; kingdom Pseudomonadati; phylum Bacteroidota; class Bacteroidia; order Bacteroidales; family Bacteroidaceae; genus Bacteroides; species Bacteroides sp. HMSC067B03. Next base: position 208,623 of record NZ_KV804368.1, read on the forward strand.
GCACTTTTAATACCGGTCAGAACCGATTTCAATTGTCCCGGCAACAGCTTCGGCGTATAATCGCCCGGTTGAAGATCATCTGCACCGGGACCTACTACCGCAATCGTACGCAGTGTCTTGGACAAAGGAAGAAGATTCTCTTTGTTTTCTAACATTACAATAGACTCACGTGCTGCCTGACGTGCCATTTCTTTATGGCTGTCCGAGTTCCATCCCGGATATATCTTCTTCCAGTCCAGCGGTTTGCAAGGATTCTTCTCAAAGAGCTCATTACGGAACATAGTACTCAACATCGTACGGCATACATTGTCCAGATCTTCCATATTGATACGTCCGTCTTTTGCAGCCTGAATCACTTCTTTATTATTGTAGGTATCTCCACAGTTGGTTGCAATACCGGCAGCCAGTGCCTGATTGGCAGCTTCAATCTTATCTTTTGCCGTGTAATGTTTGCGGGCTGTCAGATTTCCGATAGCACCGCAGTCACTAACGATGAATCCATTGAATCCCCATTCCTGACGCAGAATCTGTTGCAGCAGTTCTTTGCTTTTAGCAACCGGAACACCCATATAATCAGAATAAGCCATCATCAAAGACTGGCAATCATAATTGCGGATTGCATGGCGGAACGGAACCAGATGAATCTCTCTCATTTCACGTTCAGACAGTCCTATGTCATGTGAATCGCGCCCACCTAACGGAGCACCATGTCCGCCAAAATGTTTGGGTGTAGTAAACAGTCCTCTGGATTGATAACCTTTGATCCATGCACCTCCCATCTGTGAAACCAAGACAGGGTCTTCACCGAAGGTTTCTTCGCAACGTCCCCAGCGTGCATCTTGCGCCACATCCAGCACCGGCGACCATGCCTGTTTTGTATTGGCAGCCACTGTCTCGTCACCGATCACCATTGCTACTTCTTCCGTCAGTTTCTTGTTCCAGGTAGCTCCCATCGCCAGAGCTTGAGGAAAAATAGTGGCGCCACTACCGTAAGAAAAGCCATGTACGGCCTCTACCTTTGTAATAGGCGGCACATACAAATGAGGAATACCGGGAATACCCCATCCTTCACGAATCAGTTCCATTTTATCTTCCGGTGTCATCACAGCCAGCAGGCTCTCTACACGCTCTTCTACCGGAAGCGATACATCCATATAGCGACGGTCGGTTACTTCTCCTTTGCTGTCTGTCAGTACTTTCTCTGCCACAAGTACAGAAATCTCTTTTAAAGAGAAAGGTTTATCCAGTCTTCCTGACTTGAAATTCAACTTCACATGGGCACCATATTTAGGAGTAAACTTGACTTTCATCTGTTTGTCATTCCCCTCGATCCGATAGTTTACGGGAGTTCCCAAATTCATAGGGTCGTAAGTGACAAAGATATCCAGCACCTCTTTCAGTTCATTCTTACCGACACCCTGCATCTGAAGGTCCAGTTCACAGACATCCCCGGGCTGCTGAATGGTAAACATCAGCCACTGTTCAGCCTTCAACGCCTGAGAGGGTAATGTCCACATCGTTTTTACATTCTTGTCAAAAGCTAAAGCGGCATTTTCTGCATTGGCAGAAGCCGATACCGATAATATATCGCTTTGTTGCTGAGCCATAGCTACTGAACATGACAATAGCCCTGCTGCCAACATCCATTTCATTTTGTTTTTCATACAATATTTGTTTTTCAACTATTATTAAATCATTGTTTATCTATCGTGTGTGTATTTCCTGTAATCTTTAACGTAGCTCCTACCCCCTTGAAAGGAGCAGCCAAAGTAGCTACGGGTGAAGAGCCGCCAACCTGTATCTTAACCGTACCCGCCCATACTTTACGAATACCATTTTCGTCAACACAGGACAGATCTTCCGAAGACAAAGAGAAAGTAACCCGTTGAGCTTCACCGGCTTTTAGCTGTATCCGCTTAAAACCTTTCAATGCTGTCAACGGAACCAGTATCTTTTTATCGGGATGAGATACATAGAGTTGCACTACCTCTTCCCCTTCGGTATGCCCCGTGTTTTTCACTGTAACCGTTACCTCTATTTCTTTGTCTGTGGTGCGACACACTTTAGGTAATTTCAATGAAGAATAAGCAAAACTGGTATAGCTCAATCCGTAACCAAAGGGATATAAAGCCTTCCCATTAAAATAACGATAGGTACGTCCCTGCATATCATACGATTCAAAATCAGGTAAATCACTGTCCTGCGCATAAAAAGTCACCGGAAGTTTTCCGGAAGGATTATAGTCTCCGAACAATACATCGGCAATAGCTTCCCCTCCGTATTGTCCGCCATACCAGGCATTCAATATCGCCGGCACATTTTGCGCTTCCCAAGGTATAGCCAATGCACTTCCTGTCATCATCACAAATACAGTCGGAATATGTTCGGCAACCAATGCTTTCATCATCTGAGTCTGAACGGCAGGCAGAGCGATTGTGGTGCGGTCTCCTCCGTCGAACCCGTCTTTACTGACCGGCATTTCTTCACCTTCCAGCCGCGGGCTGATACCGCCTATAAAGATCACCGCATCTGCACCTTTTGCCCGATTCACATATTGTTTCAGGTCATCTGCCGAAATAGTGTTCACATAATCCACTCCTTTTATGTATTCGACTTCCGTCCATCCGCCCAGACGCTCACGAATAGCCTGCAAAGGTGTTAACATGCGGGAAGGATTTCCATTATAGTTTCCAAGCAAAGATTCTCTGCTGTCTGCATTCGGGCCCATCACTACCACCTTTTTCAGTTTATTCTTTTGGAGCGGAAGTAACTGGTCGTTTTTAAGAAGCACCATTGACTCACGTGCCAGTTGTTTTGCCAAGTCCTGATGTTTTCGGCATTCCAATATAGAAATGGGAATACGCGCATAATCTACCAGTTCGACCGGATCAAACAATCCCAGGCGGAAACGGATGGTGAACAAACGCTTGACAGAAACATCCAACTGTTTTTCTGTGATAATTCCATCTTTCACCGCTTTCACCAAAGCCAGGTAAGCACTGTGTCCGCAATCCAGATCAGTTCCGTGGAATACGGCATCGGCAGCCGCCGTCGCTGCGTCCGGATGTGTTTTGTGATGATTGAAAATATCATCAATAGCTCCACAATCGGAAGTGACGTATCCCATAAAGTTCCATTTGTCACGCAGAATAGACTGCATCAACAAATCATTTCCACAACACGGCTGGCCTTGAAAAGCATTGTACGCACACATTACGCCGGAAACTTTCGCATCGACTACCAATGTACGGAAAGCCGGCAGATACGTATCCCATAAGTCGTAGGTGCTTACATCCGAATTGAAACTATGCCGGTTTTTCTCCGGCCCGCTATGTACTGCGTAGTGTTTGGCGCAGGCGGAGGCTTTCAGATACCGGGGATTGTCCCCTTGAAGTCCCTGAACAAAGGCTTCACCTATTCTGGCGGTCAGATAAGGATCTTCGCCATAGGTTTCCTGCCCGCGTCCCCAACGGGGATCACGGAATATATTTATATTAGGCGTCCAGTAAGTTAATGCGTGATATTGGCTGTAGTCTTCTTTTCGTTGTGTGTCGTTATAGATGGCACGTCCTTCGTCGGCTATGGAAGAAGCGACTTCCTTAATCAAAGCGTCATTCCAGGCCGCAGCCATTCCGATAGCCTGTGGGAATACGGTTACATGATATTTAGTGCGTCCGATGCCATGCAGACATTCATTCCACCAGTTATAGGCAGGGATTCCCAGCCGTTCAACAGGAGGTGTGCTATTCAGCATTTGCTTTACTTTTTCTTCCAGCGTCAGGCGAGAAACCAGATCTTCCACACGTTGTTCGACAGGAAGTTGCGGATCTCTGAACGGAAACTTTTCCTGTGCCAAAAGATGCAGGCTCATACTGCATGCAAGGATAGTTAACAAGTCTCTTTTTATATTCATACTATCAGATTTTTAATTCACAAGCAAAAATAGAAGGTCCGGTGTATCTGTTATTTAGTTTGCTTTACCATTTTTATAGTACCATCCGGATTGTAGTACAGCTTGTCCACACAAATGGAACGCAACCAATCCTGACCGGACAGTGCACTGTTGTGATAGAAAGAATACCATTGTCCTTTGAACTCGACAATAGAACCATGATTGGTATAACTGTCGGTAGGTTCCATATAAATTCCCTTGTATTCCCAGGGACCCAAAGGCGAATCGCTGATTGCATAACACATCCGGTTGTGTTTTTCCCCGTCGTCATGATTGTCCGAATAAGACAAATAATATTTTCCGTTATGCTTATGTATCCAAGTAGCCTCATGGAAATCTACCAGCCCTTCCATAGTCCGCATGGTACCATCCAGTTCTATCATATTATCTTTCAGCTTCCCTCCTTTGCAGATGCCACCACCGCCATTATAAATGTAAGCTTGTCCGTCATCATCCACAAATACACAAGGATCAATCATCGGGTCCATTCCTTCAATATATCCCTGCACTTTAAATCCTTCTGCGGGTTTATTGCTGGTAGCCACACCAATCTTCCAGCTGTCATTCCAATCCGTTTCACTGGGATGAGGGAAATAAAAATAGTAGGTACCATTTCTGTAAGCACAATCCGGGGCCCACATGAAACCTCCTTCTTTCCGTCCCCACGGCACTTGCTCAGAACTCAGGATTTCTCCATGATCCGTCCAATTGATCATGTCATCGGTGGAGAACACATGATACCGGTCCATCAAGTCGCATCCACGCGGAGGAGCAATATCATGCGAAGCATACACATACAATCTGCCATCTTTCCAGACATGTGCTGACGGGTCAGCAGTGTACATGTGCCGGATAAAAGGATTCGGACCAGCCGGATTCAGTCTGGTATTATATGCTATCGCTTTTTCCTTTCTCAGAATCTTAGCAGCTTCCCCCACCAATTTCAAATAATGATCGCTTTCTACTCCTTCTTCAATAGGTACAAATGTACTTTTCCCTACAGGGACCTTTTGGGCGCATTTAAAGATGGCAGTCCCTTCATCTATTTCATCAAACATAGCTACATAAATCATTTCGGCACCTGCACGAATGGCTCCCGTCAATTGCGTCCAAAGGAAAGAACCTTTATTGCGGGGAATAAACGAGTTATGATCTTTTCCTTTCAGATTTCCCCATGAGAAACCGGGGAAAACCAACGGAGCGTAATCCACCTGATTCTTCTTTGCCCACTGAATATCTTCTTCCACCAATTTCTGGTACTTGGGATAAGTCGTTTCATTATAACGCCCTACAAACCAAGGCATCATAATATCGCATTTGCGGATGAGTTCATGCAGTCGGGGGTCCGGCTCCGTATCTCCTTCCAGCACACGCCACTGAGTAGGTACTCCAAGCATCACACTGAATCCTTGTGATTTCAAGCCATCAATAATATGAGCAACTTCTTTCAGTCCGTAACGGCGATTATCATTAAATCCGACTCCCCAAACCGTAACCAGCGGTTTACCGTTGTGATACAAATAAGACGGATTCTTTGCATGGTCTTTTAATGAATAGCGTTCTGATATTTCTGCGATGTCTTTCAGCAATAACCGCTCTTCTCCCGGCTGCATGCCGCTCAGGTCGTACATCACACAGATAGCCCGTTCGTATTTATTAGCAGACTTCATCGCTGAGTTCAACACCTTATTAAAGTGTTTCAATCCGCTTTCATTTCGTATTTCTGTGATAAAACGCTGCATGAAGACACCATCCAGTCCATACTCCTTCATCCATCTGAAATGGACATCTACGGTAGATTCATCATGAGAAGAAAACACATAAGCCGGTTTGCCGTCAGCAAAGGAAAATTCGGTCTTATAGAGTTTCTTATACTCCGACACTTCCGGCCAAAGATCCACCGAACATGAGCCCGGACGGAACCCGTTGCGTCCATTATAATGATGCCAACCACGGCCCGAGCCGTCACCAGGGGTGTTGAACCACCCCTGATAACCTGCCATGACCAATCCTTTGTAAGAATTATACTGTTTCCCACCGGATTGTGCCATCACCCCTATTGAAAACAATAAATACACCAACAACCAATCAAACCTTTTTACCATGTTATTTTTTTATTTTTCATGTTATGTTATTAAGTCTGCCAAAAATTATTTTTCAGCAAAGTAAAGGGGCATCCCTTAATAAATACCACAAAAACCAATTAATAATGACTTAAAATCGAATTAATTGAGGCAAAAGAAGAGTATTTGTAGAAATATTATACAGAAATATATAAATATCACAGTTTGTAGTCCGCATTTCTCATGCGGACTACAAACAAATCAGGTCATTTATTATTTACTTAAACTTCGAACAGGTTTCTTGCGCAGTCGTATCCTTCTTCATAAAATTCCGTCAGTTTCTGCACATCCCGTTCAATCCGGTCCACCATAACCGGCTTCAGCGGACGAATGACGATAATCTTTCCTTCATCCTCCATTTGTTCCACCATTTCCAGCTGCTCATTGTAAACAGCACACCGACGGCTCAACGCTTCGCGCAACTTCGGATATTTCCGGTAAACAAAGGATGGAATACGGATATCTTTGGTATCTTTCCGATAACCGCGATTACGGGTAAGTACAACCACATTACGGGTGCAACCGTCAGCAATAGCCCGCTGCAAAGGAATAGAGTCTACAATCCCCCCATCGAGCATCGGAACATCATCCACATAAGTAATAGGACAAACAAAAGGCAGGCTACTGGACGCCCGTACAATATCAATCACGCGGCTTTTATCCCGTTTCTCTTCGAAATAGTTGGCTTCGCCCGTCACACAATTCGTTGTTACCATCACGAAACGTTCGGGAGAAGCAAAGTATGTATCATAATCATAGGGAAGAATATGTTCGGGAAATTCATTGAAAAGCAAATCGAAGTCAAGGATGTTACGTTTCCTGAACAAATGTTTCAAACCGATATAATTGTACTTCTCCAACAAGTCGATATTGCTGAACTTAGCACGCCCACGCTGGCGGGATGCATACGACAAACCATTGCAAGCTCCTGCCGACACCCCGATCGCATAAGGAAAACGAATATTATGATCCATTAAATAGTCGAGTACACCGCAGGTGAATACTCCCCGCATTCCTCCCCCTTCAAGTACTAACCCTGTATGCTCATCCAATTTCAAGTCTTTCATTTTTTTCTCCCTTATTCTTATTCCTGCGGATGACCAGCAAAGATGACAATTCCCGCATCACAAGCTCATCCTCGGATAATTTTGTATACGAAAGATGGCTCATTACCAACAATCCATCTTTCTCCCTGGTTACTAACTCTTCTACTCCTGCAAACCGTACTATCGTTATCTGACCGGAATAACGAGCCTGCAAGTCATTCATGCACCGACAGAACTCCTCATCGTCCGTATCAAAAAGAAAAAGACGCACCGAATGACCGTTTTGCAACATTATACTAATATACGAAAGCAAGAATATATCGATCATTCCTCCCAAAACAAAGCTAACCAGCGCTCCCTCCCGATAACCGCGATTCACAAATACGGCAACAGGACACTTCACCTGTTCCATTATGTCATCAATCTTATCACGGAAAAGCGTCAGCCACAAAATAGCTCCCGGAGTTCCCGGCATTTCGGGACGGTAATGGCTTCCGGCTCCCAAAAGCAACATATCAGGATGTTCTTTGCGGATAAAGTGAATCATTTCCTGCACCAGTTTATCCGTCACCCGATAATGATTGTCCACCTGAATATTCAGTTCGGCAGCTCTTTGATTGAGCAAAGCAAAACTTTCGCTTTCATAATGTTCGGCATCTAACGGATTCAAATCCGTACCCACCGTATAATGCGCTGCAATCACATGTTCTTTCTTCAACTGCTTCCCAAACAATAAATCATAAATGGAAAGCAGACTACGTCCGGATTCCGGACGACCAAAGCAAAATATAAGTTTGCGCTTCAAAGATAACTTTTCTTCCCGATGTACAAAGAAACGTCCGACCAAATGTAGCAGCGGAGTAGTCATAAAGGTTGTAACTAGCGCCATAATGACCAAAATTACGAAAATAGACGGAGGTAGTACTCCCATTTCATAACCGATATTCAATGCAACCAATTCCATCAATCCGCGTGTATTCATCAAGGTGCCGACCGTCAGACTGTCTTTCCACGACTCACCCACCAGACGGGCAGCTATGGCACAACCTCCAAGTTTGCCGACGATAGCCACTGTCACCAACAGCAAACACACCATCCACAGTTCCGGACTGTTGATCAGACCTATCTCCGTACGCAACCCCGTAAACGCAAAGAACAACGGCAGGAAAAAGACCAAAGAAATATCTTCCACCTTTTCCATCATCACCTTGCGGAAACCCAGATTCGAGGGCATCACCACCCCCGCCATAAAAGCTCCAAACAAAGCATGAATACCGATAATCTCGGTCAGGCAGGAAGAAATGATAAGAATCAACAGGATAAATGCCACAAACGTTTTATTGATTGCCTCCTTATTGGCATATACCTCCCCCACCTTTTTCAGAAACGGACGGACCACCAGAAACATTACTGCAATATAGACTACGGCCAACCCTACGGAATAAAGTGCACTGGCAAAGCTACCCGCCTTTGAGATAGCAATAACCACAGCCAGCAAACACCAGGCAGTTACATCATCATTGGCAGCAGAAGCAATCGCAAGAGTCCCCAAGGGAGTTTTGGTCATATTTCGTTCCTGAATGATACGCGCCAGCACAGGGAAAGCAGTAATACTCATGGAGATACCTATAAACAAGGCAAAAGGTAAAAAGGGCGTATGATCGGCGGCATACGTTTCATAAATCCAGTAAGAGGACAGGATACCGAGAAAGAAAGGTACCAAAATCCCGGCATGACTGATCACCAGCGTTTCATTAATCTTATTTTTCAGCACACTGAAATCCAGTTCCATGCCGATAACGAACATAAAAAGGATCAATCCGACCTGGCTCAGCAGTTCAAGATTGGTCAGCGAGTGGACAGGGAACAGAAAGTGAAAAGCTTCCGGGAAAAAAAATCCCAGGACAGAAGGCCCCAAGACAATGCCGGCTACGATTTCCCCAATCACCCCCGGCTGTCCGATGAGACTAAACAAATAGCCGAAAAGACGTACCATTAATAATACGGCAATAATCTGGATAAGCAATGTCGTCAGCGGATGATGCAGATTATCTTGCATAAATTGAAGAAACATGGCAAAAGGACCCTCCTGTACCATGTTTAACGTATTTGCCGCGTGATGTGAAAACCTGTCGCCTTCTTCAATAGCAACATAAATCAGCCCTCCAAACAGAAGGAGCATAAGTACATAGATGATGTAATTCTTCCGGGCTTTATTCGGCATAAACTTGTTTTTTGCTATTTGTTGCATAATTATAATAAAAACAAACGAAAAAGGCAGATAGTTTGGCAAAAATAATAAATATTCAAACAATATCTTGTTTTTTTGCTTCAATCTATGTAACTTTAGGCTAGCTTAATTGTTTAAGTAGGAAAATTCAAAAAAAGTCCTGCCCGCAGGCAAGCACTATGAGAATACAGTTTGAAATTAAAGAAAAGTTGCCGGAAATTATTCAGGAAATTCTACATTCCGACAAATGGCAAACTTCCGTGAAGGAAGAAATCAGCGGTCGGACGACCGTGGTAATTCGTGATCAAGCGTATGGTTCAGAAGCAACCATTGAGATTTATGCTCAGTCAATAGAAATCAAAACCGCCTGGTCAAAGTACTTCTACCGTATATTTACAGCCAACGATCTCGTCTGGTGTGAATATAATGGTGCCTATCGTGGATTACTGGAACAAGTGCTCTTACCAACCATTACTCCTAAAGAAAGCCTGCTTGATTCTGATGTTACGGAGAGTTCACTCTATGGTCGTGAACATAAAAAATTGAGAGAATATGCCGAAGATAATCTGAAGCTGAAACAATTCCGCCGGGAGAACTTCAATGAACAGAGGAACGGAACCGCAGCATTCGACCATCCGAAACGGGTATATGATGAGTTTATAAAAGAGGACTATGTAGTGACACCCAAGACAGAATAATAAATCAAAGGAAGGGGGAATAAATCCAAGGTATTATATCAGTGCGGATAATAAGAATCACGTGAATTTCATTTCATAGAATTCTAATTATCCGCACTTTAGATATAATCTTGTGCCAATAAGGCGGCACTAATGTGTAATGCCCAAACCTTTCAAATCTTCTTTCGACACGGTAAAATCCTGTCCCGTTCTGATCCGTTCCAGTACTAAGTCTCCTACATGCCGGGCATCCTGTTCTGTCCGGAAAGTCTTTCTCCCGGTGACAGCCGGAATAAAAGGCTGGGCAATAATCACACGTTCTCCTTTATAAATCTGATAGCCATATCCGATACTATCTTCACCTTGTATCACTTCCAAATGATATGGGTCAGAGAGGTTCACCTTCTTATAGCAAGTAATTCCTCCGCCCAACAGCAGAACAATAAGACCAATACCTATCCACTTTTTATTTCTCTTCATATTCATAAGGCTTCAATTCCCAAGTATCATCATAGAATGAAGAGGAGGAAGTTCCGGTGCCACCGGTAGCGACAATTCCCCGTTTACCTGTCGAAAAACAAACCGCTTTCACACGCGAACTGCCTTCAAAATCCGTCAGGTCTTCTCCATCCCACAAGTCCGTTGCCGGATCATATATCCAGTAATTAGAACGAAGGCTCGATGAGGATGTTTGTCCCAAAGCGATATATCCTTTGCCATCAATCACAAAAGCACAGCCATAACAGCGTACAATCGAGGTATAATCATCATCGTAATCATCGTCGCTTGAATCTTTGATATCCCGTAACTGTTTCCAGGGCGTGCTTTGTGAAGGGTCGAAACACCAGAAATCATAAACGTCCGCATTATTATTTTCGCCTCCGCAGATGTAGGCTATATCATCAATGACAAAGACCATCCCTCCCTGACGTTTCTGTCCGCCGAACCCATTAATGATTGTCCACTGCGAACCGGAAGCAGCCGAAGGATCAAACTGATAAAAATCTTTCAGGTAATTATCGTTATACCCCGTACCGACATAACCATAATTTCCTATACCAAATCCCAGTGCATACATACGGGCACCTCCCCCGAAGGGGTCCATCTGTTTCCAGTTTCCCGTCGCCGGGTCGTATTCCCAACAATCATCCAGATAGTCATTGGCATCTTTGTCATATCCACCGACAATATATCCTTTGGTACCTACAGCAAATCCTGTAGCGGCATTCCGTGCGATAGCCTCATCGGGCATATCTTCACACTGTGTCCACCAGTCATTGTCAATATGGTATTCCCAAAGGTCCTTCAGGCGTTCCTTCTTGCTCCCCCGGTACCCACCGCAGAGATAGCCTTTATTGCCAATAGTAAATCCGGCGGCATCCATACGCGCCACTCCGTCAAAATCCGAACGACGATACCAAACTCCGGCTGTATACTCCGTATCTTCCGTACATGCAGCCAGCGACAATAGTGCAACCAGCATCCAAAGTAATCTATTCATTTTTTTATTCATTAAAATTTGTCGTTAAATACAGCCGCAAATGTAGGGGGCAACGGCTATGAATAAAAAAACTATCGACAAACAGAAACATTCTGTCTACCAACAAAATTGAAGTCGATAAATAGACAGACTTAGTCGATAGTTTTTGGGGAACCTCCCTAAATGTCCTTCTTTTGCCGCCACAAAACCAATTGAATTATTGTTCATGAAATCATTGATAACACTTCTTTTTATTTTGATATTCTTCTCCTTTTTCGCCTGCCAGAACGATGCGTCTTTAGTAGGAGGAAAATGGGTGGAAAGTTCGTTCCGGAATGTACAGACAGATACGTGTACGGTATTGCTCAGTACACTCCTGAGCGATTCGCTTGCCACTTCCGGAGATACTGTATGCCAGATAGGACACCGCAAGGACGCGTTGTGGGGAGAAATCACCGCTTCCTTTTATGCGGAGTATGAAGTACCTTCCGTCTCTTTTGACGAAAGTATCGATTACCTGTTCGATTCCATTACGATCCGCCTTTATTCTTCGGGCGACTATCTGGGAGACACATTGGTCACCCAGCGGATTTCGATGTATCCCCTGACAGAAAATATCCAACTGGACGATGCGAATTATTTATATAGTACCAGCAATATAGCTTATGACAGCCAGAACCCACTGAGTTCTTTCAGCTTCACTCCCACTCCCGGACGACGGAGCAAGGAACTGGAAGTCCGCCTGCCCGACGAATGGGGCAAGGAATGGTTCAACCTGCTGCTGGAAGACAACCGGGTAATGGAGTCACAAACCTTTTTTCAGAATTATTTCAAAGGTATCGCCTTCATTCCGGATATGAACGCCGCATGCGTCAATGGATTTCAGGTGAATGATTCCAGCTTCTGCATCACGCTCTATTACCATTCGCTGACGGAGGTCATCACTGAAAAGGAACTGGTATTCAATGCAAGCACTACGCTTACCTTTAATAAAATAGAGTACGACCGGAACGGCACACCGCTAGAGGATCTGCAAAGCGGAGACGACAACGCGTTATCCACCTCTCTGAGCAACCACCAGGCATATATGCAGGGAATGACGGGCATGTACATCTCCATTGATTTTCCCCATCTCAACAATCTTTGTATGGAAGGTGACCTGGTGACCATCGAAAGTGCCACCTTACAATTATATCCGGTAAAAGGGACTTATGGAGGAATGTATCCGCTTCCCCAAACACTGTCACTTTATACCGCCAACAAAGACAATGTGACGCAGGGAGTTATCACGGACCTTACAGGAAACTCCGTACAAACCGGAAATCTCGTCGTCGATGAAGTGACCTACGAAAAGACTTATTACTCATTCGATCTCACCTCTTTCCTGCAAACAAATCTGGGAACGACCGGTTACAACCGACAAAAGCTGCAACTAATCCTTCCGGACAATCTGTTTTTCACGACTCTGCAAGGTGTCATTTTCGGTGACGGAGATAACACGACCAACCGAGAAACCACCAAACTTATCATACTTTACAAAACCTATCAAAAATGAAAAAGATTTTGTTTTGCATTTTGGCTCTTTACAGCCCTGTCTCCATACTGATCGCTCAAAATACCACCAATTCACCTACCTCCATGTTCGGCTTGGGAGAAATCTCTACCGGTGAAGGCGGACAATATGCAGGTTTGGGAGGCGCAGGCATCGCCCTGCGTGGAAGCAATTTTCTGAACACCGCCAATCCCGCATCACTCACCGAACTTACCGAACAGCGGTTTCAGATAGATGCCGGTATTATGGGATCTTACCAGAACTATACACAACGGGGAGCCAGCAATCATTCCGTCACAGGAAACCTGAACAATCTAAGTATTGGTTGCCGGATTATCCCCCGCTGGTATGGAGCCGTTTTTTTGGCGCCCGTGAGCAGTGTAGGATATGCCATCACACTGGATGAAGAAATAGCAGGCACTAATGGAAGCACCGTTTCCTCTCTTTTTCAAGGAGAAGGAGGGCTTTCCAAGATGGGAGTCAGCACGGCGTACCTGTTTGACAAAGGTCTTTCCGTCGGCACCAACCTTTCTTATGTCACAGGAACGATCACTCAAACTGAAACACAAGGCAACGCCACCGAAGAAACCAGTTCTTACAAACATACCTTTTATGCCGATTTTGGTATTCAGTACAAATGGGCAATCGACCGCGAACGTTTCTTCGTTGCCGGAGCCGTATACGGATACTCACAGAACTTCAGGCAAGAGAATAACCTCTACGTCAGCAGCAGTTCAGGAGGAGAAGATATTGAAAGCAGCCTGAAACGGTACCGTCAGTGCCTTCCACAATTTTTCGGTGTAGGAGCATCCTACAACTGTCTGCGCTGGATGGCAACCATCGACTATAAATACATTGACTGGAGCCGGATGGAGTCTTCGCAGTCCAACGTCAGTTTTCAGAACCAGCACCGGCTATCCCTGGGAGGAAAATATACGCCGGGCAATGTGTACCGTAACCCGGTCAGCCTGTTACTGGGAACGGGAATCAGCAATTCATACATCGTTATCCAAAAGAAGAAAGCGACCGATTATTACATCAGCACCGGACTAAATTTCGGATTACGCAATAATAATGTACTCTCTTTCGGCCTGAAATACAAAGGTCAGATGAAGGTCCCTAACGGTATGCAAAAAGAAAACAGCTTCTCTTTGTTCTTAAATATCACCTTCTCCGAACGGACCTATCGCGCTAAGATACAGTAATATTCATTCTTTTTTTATGCAATTTGAGTACAAAAAGACGGATTTCAAGAGAGGAATCCGTATATTTGTAGCCAAAACAATTTAATATTAATTTCATCAGAATGAAAAAGAGTATCCTTATCGCTGCCTTAGGCTTGTTCAGCCTGAGCGCAATGGCACAAGACGCAAAACCCGAAGAGGGCTTCGTTTTCACAACAGTGAAAGAAAATCCGATTACCTCCATCAAAAACCAGAACCGTTCGAGCACCTGCTGGAGCTTCTCTGCTTTGGGATTTCTGGAATCAGAACTACTTCGTTTAGGTAAAGGCGAATATGACCTTTCGGAAATGTTTGTTGTACACAAAACAATGGAAGACCGTGGAGCAAACTACGTACGCTATCATGGCGACAGTTCTTTCTCTCCCGGTGGAAGTTTCTATGACATTATTTACTGTATGAAGAACTACGGTCTTGTTCCGCAGGAAGCAATGCCGGGTATCATGTACGGTGATTCACTGCCGGTACACAACGAACTGGATGCCGTAGCAGAAGGTTACATCAACGCTATCGCCAAAGGTAAACTCACTAAGCTGACTCCGGTATGGAAAAAAGGTCTTAGCGCTATCTACGATACTTATCTGGGAGCATGCCCGGAAAACTTCACTTACAACGGTAAGGAATATACTCCGAAAACTTTCGCTGAATCACTCGGACTGAAAGCTGAAGACTATGTATCACTGACTTCTTACAC
>NZ_KV804368.1:223717-259599 GCF_001811315.1 Bacteroides sp. HMSC067B03
TGACTTCTTACACACATCATCCTTTCTATTCTCAATTCGCCATCGAAATTCAGGATAACTGGCGTAACGGTCTGTCATACAACCTTCCGATCGATGAGTTCATGGCTGTAATGGACAATGCCGTTAAAAAAGGATATACATTCGCATGGGGCAGTGACGTCAGCGAGCAAGGTTTCACCCGTGACGGTATCGCTGTAATGCCGGACGCTGCCAAAGGTGCAGAACTGACAGGTTCGGATATGGCCCGCTGGACAGGTATGACAGCTGCCGACAAACGCAAAGAACTGACTTCCAGACCACTTCCGGAAATGGAAATCACTCAGGAAATGCGCCAGACAGCTTTCGACAACTGGGAAACTACAGACGACCACGGAATGGTTATCTACGGTATCGCTAAAGACCAGAATGGTAAAGAATACTTCATGGTAAAGAACTCCTGGGGCAAATCAGGTAAATATGACGGAATCTGGTATGCTTCCAAAGCATTCGTCGCTTACAAGACTATGAATATCCTGGTACACAAGGATGCACTTCCCAAAGAAATAGCAAAGAAACTGGGTATCAAATAAAGAGATGACTCTTATATAAGAACAAAAGCCCCGGAAGCGATTTCTGCTCCCGGGGCTTTTGTCTTATCATCATCTTCCGCCTGCAACGATTTATCAAAGACAGCAGCGCTTTAAAAGAGACTCAACTTACCGATATATTCCGTAAACTTCTCCTTATAATTATCCCCGACAGGAATATACGTCGTCTTATCAAAGATAATGCGGAGACGGGAAACTTCTGTAATCTTGCGAAGATTGACAATATAAGAACGGTGTACCCGCATGAAATACGCGGGAAGCCGCTCCTCCATCTTCTGAAGGCTGGCAAGAGTAATGACCGGTTTATCCTCACCTTCTATGAAAATACGTACATATTCACTCATACTCTCAATGTACCGTATATTTTTCACATCGATACGTACCACCCTATAATCACTCTTTACAAACAGAGAATCTCCTTTTATCTGCGAACTGTTCCCCAGTTCTCCCTGCTGCTCCAGCAACCGGTATTCAAATTGTTTCCGTGCCTTATCCGCCGCTTTCAGTAAATCCTGGAACTCAAACGGTTTCAAGAGGTAATCGACAGCATCCAGTTTGAAACCGTCAACCGCATATTCAGAATAAGCAGTCGTGAAGATAACCAACGGATGGCTGATAAGCGAACGGATAAAATCCAGTCCGTTCAAATCGGGCATATTGATATCCACAAGGATCAGGTCTATATCCTCATCAGCCAGTACCTTCATCGCCTCAAAAGCATCCTGGCAAGGCTTGACTAAAGACAGAAAAGGAACACGGGATATATAATCCGTCAGTTGCTTCAATGCCAAAGGTTCATCATCAATCGCTATACATTTCATTATAATAAAGGTACAATAAGTAAAACATCAAATTTATTATCTTCCTCCGTAATGGAAAGGGTATAATCATTACCAAACAACAGCCTTAAGCGTTTACGAACGTTCTCCAAACCGATACCATGATGCTGCTCATCAGACGAACCGCCTGTACTGTTGGTACATCTGAAAGAGAGCCTGTTTCCGTCTTCCAGTTGCATCACTACATGAACGAACGATTCTTTCCGGTAGCTGATTCCATGCTTGAAAGCGTTTTCCACAAAAGAGACAAAGAGCAAAGGCGGTATCTGTACCTCGGGTACTTCAAGAGGAAAATTCTTTTCAATGGATACTCTGTCAGGGTAACGCAAACTCATTAACGTGACATAATTCTCCAGAAACTGGATTTCACGCGACAGCAGAATGGTTTTGTTGCTGGCTTCGTAAAGCACGTAACGCATTAACTTGGAAAGTTCCACAATCGTACTTTTCGCTTTTCCCGTATCGATATCCACCAGTGCATGAATATTATTAAGCGTATTCATGAAGAAATGCGGGTTTATCTGATATTTCAGGTATTGCAGTTCGGACTGCAGATGTTGGTGTTCCAGTTCTTTCAGCATCTCTTCGTCCCGGAAGGACTTGAAAAACAACTTGACTGCAATATTAAATCCGACCATCAGAAAAGCTACCACAAAATGAATAAGATAGCGGATAGTGAAAGGAGGAAAAGGATAAGGAGCCGGCTTAGGAAAGCCACCTGGTCGTTGGGGCTTTTCCACATCAGGCTCCATCAGTCGAAGCTCATCCCAATGGATAGACTCTTCTTTACGAGCTCTCTCTCTCATTTCTATAAGTTGATTTCTCCGGTTCTCTTTACTATCGCCATTCTTATCATGAATCTTCTCATGCCTGAACTTCCCCGGAAACCGTTCCATAGAAGGAGCAGGAGCGATCAGGCACGAAATAGCAATCAGAAAAACCACAGAAATAATATAGGGCCAATATCTTTTTCTGAAAAGAAAATACGGAACCAATACGTAATTGTTCAACAGAAACAGCACGAAAAAAGGGAGGATAGTCAACCAGGAGTCATGGATCACCGCACGACTTTCCTCTCTTTCGAGCCCACCATTAACGGCAAAGTATCCGCCGATCAATGGGAGAAGAAAAATAACAGTCCAGATAGCCCCATAAATGCTCTGTTCCAGCAATTGTTGTTTACGCAGTCTTTTCATGCTTCATTGTTCCAAATGACTGATACAAAGATAGAACCGTTACTTCTACTCCACAAAAAGAATCGACCAAAGTACTCTTTTCAACGGTAAACTGCTGTTTACCATCCCCCGGGGCATCCTCCGCCACCCCTCGTATTTCCCACTTGCGTCACCATCGAGCCCGTTGTTAATGTAGCAGCCTGTGCACCGTTCACCTTCAGCATTCCCTATACTCCTGAGGCGTCATCTGCACATGCTTACGAAAATATTTATTGAAAAAGGAAAGGTTATTGAATCCCAACGAAAAAGCTATTTCCTTCACAGGCAACCGGGTAGATTTTAATTGCGCCTTCGCATTCATGACAATAATTCCCGTGATGATGGCCAAAGGACTGTGACCGCTGGCTTTTCGGATAGCACCGGAAAAATGCGCCGGAGTCACTCCGCACTTTTTCGCATAAAAGGAGACTTCATGCTCCTGCGTATAGTTTGCCATCAACAACTGGATAAACTGACGATAGAGTTCATGCTCCCGCTTTATCGGCTCGTTGGTCGTCGGTTTGCAACGTTTATACAGCTCGCCCACTCCCTGAAAGAATATGGTAAATATAGATTTCAGTATCTCCTTATTGTCCAGCGTGTTCGGCAAGGCATAGGCACGAATAAGCAAGCTAAAAGCATTCCGGTACAATTGAGCTATTTCTTCCGTCAGCGGCATAATGGGATTATTCAGAATCATAGGAAGAAAATCCAGAAACGTCTCCACATAACTTACCCGCGCTATAAACTCCGAAGAAAAACCGGCAAAACAGACACGGGTATCCGAAGATACTTCGTGAATCTGGATAAATGATCCGGGAAGCACAGTCACAAAATCATTCCGGCTGATTGTATACTCGGACAGATTGATAGTAGCGCGTACGGTTCCCCGCGTACAAAGCACAAAAACTCCCGCCTTTATATGGCAGGGAAAACGACCGTACTGATTCAGGATGTCACCAGTTATACTGTCATCCGTAACAAAATCAACCGGAAGATCAAATTTGGGAAGCGCATCATCTATAATCATAATTAAGAAATTTAGTTCCACAAAGATATCTTTTTCCTTTTGATATCCAGTCAAGCTTTTTATTAAAATATGAAAAACAGAACATTTATTCAAAAGGAAGGGACATTACGAATATTCATTCCAAGACACATATATACAAAATAATTAGAATAGAACATCGAATACGAAAAATGGAGCTTGACGTAGAAACAAGAATAGACGACATTTGCAATGTTTTAATAAATACTTAGATATAAAAACTAAAAAGAGAATGAAAACATTACGAAAACTATTATTGGTAGCTTGTGCGGCATTCTTCTTTACATCTTGTGAAGAAACCTATAACAACAAGCTGTTCTGGCCGGGCGAACTCAGCCAGGAATATGGCTCGTATATCAAACCATCGACTCTGGACCTGACCTACAGCGGAGAAAAACTAATCGGAAAATCTGTCAGCTTCATCACAGAAGACAGCAAAAAGGGAACATTGACTTTGAATGATGTCATTCCGGGAGAAAAAGAGACATCTTTCCGGGTGGAATTATTAGAAAAGGAAGATAACTACACCTTCAGCGGAGAGACCGTTTCGGCAGCAGGAGCAACCGTTACATACACCGGTGCCATCACTCCGAAAACGATGAAACTGGATCTGAACGTAACCATGCCGCAAAGCCAATGGATGAACAGTTATCTGCTCAGCGAACTGACACGCGGCAGAGGAAAAGACGTCGTACGTAATCAGGAGACCGGACAATACGAATGGGGCGAAGCGGACAACCAGCTATTGACAGCAGCCTTATATACCGACATGGATCTGGAAATGGTCAAAGATGCCGGAAGTTTATATGCCACCGTCTCTACTTTAATAAAAGGTATGGGAGGATATCTCCTGCCACAATTGCTCCGGAATATCAATCTGGAATCCGACGGAAACATCACTGCCGAATATACGACTGACGAAATGCAACTGGGAGAACAGAAGTTCAGTGAAATCAATATGGACGACCCTGAATCGATGCAGCAAGTCAGCATGTTCATCATGATGAAACTCATGTTCAATACTTTATCTGCCGAAGACATCGCTGCCGCAACTCAGGGACGCGCTTATGCTCCCTCTCCCCGTGGACTGGCTCACTGGTATGTAAAGAATGACCTGCTTTATGTCAAACTGAACCTCCCCGCCATCATCAGCCAAGCTATACAAGGACAGGGAAAGACGGTCGACGGCAATCTGATTGCAGGCATCGCAGATGCCATCTTGAAAGCCAACCCCTTCTTACTGAAAACACTGCTCGGAGCAGTAAACGAATCGTTGGATAATTCTTTGTTGTCCATGATTGCCAATATGGACTACCAAAGTTTCCAGATGTTCTTTTCGTGGATAAAAAAAGGTATTCCCATGCATATAGAAAAGGTGAACGGGCATACTCATATATATCTGGACAGGGCAGCATTGAGCCCTATCATCGCTTTCATTCCGAATCTTCAGCCTGTCATGGAAGGCATTCCTAACTTCGGCCCGATGTTGTACGACTCTTATCTTGGTCCGTTGTACGATAACTGGTCTATCATTACCAAGCTGGACTTGGGACTTGACTTGGTTGACAATTAATCATCCGTTTTTCCATCCTAAGAAAAAACATAAATTATAGAAACAATGAAGAAACTATATATACTGACAGTACTGATTCTCCTGACCGGATTCGGAACTGCTTTTGCCCAGACACTGAAAGGACATATATATGATGCCAACACGAACGAACCTTTGGTCGGTGCAGCTGTGACATACAAGCTACACGGTAATCAAGGGGTAGTATCCGACATCAACGGAGCATACGAAATCAAGTTGCCCGAAGGAGGAGTCGACCTGGTATTCAGCTATGTGGGATATGAAGATGTTCTCATGCCCATAGTGATCGGCAGACGGGACGTAATCACCAAAGATGTTTATATGAAAGAAAGCACCAAGCTGCTGGAAGAAGTAGTAGTCAGTGCCGGACGCTTCGAACAGAAGCTGAGCAACGTCACCGTATCGATGGATTTGGTAAAGGCAAGCGATATCGCCCGCCAGGCACCAACGGACATTACTTCCACGCTCCGCACACTGCCCGGTGTGGACATCGTAGACAAACAGCCTTCCATGCGTGGAGGCAGCGGATGGACCTACGGTGTAGGTGCCCGCAGCCAAATTCTGGTAGACGGAATGAGTACGCTGAATCCTAAAACGGGAGAAATCAACTGGAATACCGTACCCCTCGAAAACATCGAGCAGGTAGAAGTGATCAAGGGCGCCTCTTCCGTATTATACGGTTCGTCAGCCTTGAACGGTATCATCAATATACGTACCGCCCGTCCGGGACTGACACCGAAAACCCGCTTCAGCGCATACGTCGGTGTATATGGCGATGCGGAGAACGACGAATACCAATGGAGTGACAAAAGCTTCTGGAAAGACGGAAAATATTCGGTGAAACCTATCCTGCGCGGCAGCCTGCTGAGCGGAATAAGAAATCCGATTTATGAAGGCTTCGACCTTTCCCATTCCCGTCGTATCGGTCATTTCGATGTCAGCGGAAGCATCAATCTGTTCACTGACGAAGGATACCGCCAGCAGGGATACAACAAACGGTTCCGTATGGGCGGCAACCTGACTTACCACCAGCCGGACATGGGAATGAAGATACTCAACTACGGGCTGAATGTGGACTTCCTGACCAACCAGTACGGAGACTTCTTTATCTGGAGATCACCGACCGAAGTTTATAAGCCCTCTCCTTTCACCAATATGGGACGGGAAGAAAACAACTTCCACATCGACCCGTTCATCAACTACGTGAATCCGGAGAACGGAACTTCCCACAAGATCAAAGGCCGCTTCTACCATAGTGCCGACAATATTGTACGTCCGAGTTCGGGTGCATCGATCACCGATATCCTGGGAAATATGGGCACCAATGCACAGACCATCCAGAACATTGCAGGAGGCGACTACAGCTCCCTCTACCCGGCACTGGTAGGTATCGGGTCGGGCCTCATCAACGGAAATCTGGAAGATGCCATGAACGGAGTATTCACTTCACTGGGCAACATCTTCCCGAACGCGACAACGGCAGACTACTGCGACCTTATCTCCTGGGTCATGGACAACGGGCTCCCCGGCGATCTGGGCAGCATACAGAACGGACAACTGCCCAGCGACCTTATCCCGTGGCTATCAAACGTAATGAATCCGTCCAGAAATGATTCAAAGACTAAAACGGACAAAAGCTACAATTATTATCTCGACTACCAGTTCAACAAGAAATGGGACGGCGGTGCACAGATCACTACCGGAATGACTTACGAGCACGTCCGTTATGATTCCTCCATTATGGACGAGGTATACAAAAGTGATAACGTGGCTGCCTTCTTCCAGTACGACCAGCGTTTCTGGGACCGTCTGAGCGTATCGGCAGGAGTACGTGCCGAATATTATCGCGTGGACAACCATTACCGCGAAGCGGAAACAAAGATACTCGGAACCAAAGTTCCGTTCCGTCCCGTATTCCGTGCCGGACTGAATTACCAGTTAGCCGACTATAGCTTTATCCGTGCCAGTATAGGTCAGGGTTACCGCAATCCGTCCATCAACGAGAAGTATCTCCGCAAAGATATCGGAGGAGTAGGCATTTATCCGAACCTCGATATCAAACCGGAGAAAGGATACAATGCGGAACTAGGATTCAAACAAGGATACAAAATCGGCAATTTCCAGGGATTTGTCGATGTAGCCGGATTCTATACCGAATATAAAGACATGGTCGAATTCCAGTTCGGTCTGTTCAACAATGCGGATTATAGCATGATCAACAGTATCAGTGATGCCATCCGGATGCTGATGGACGGCAAGGGATTCGGCATCGGGGCACAGTTCCACAACGTATCGAAAGCGCAAATCTATGGAATGGAAATATCAACAAACGGAGTTTATAACTTCAATAAGAATACAAAATTGTTCTACAACTTAGGATATGTATATACCGAACCCCGTGATGCCGACTACAAAGAGCGCAACGAGTTGGAAGATACCTACTCCGATGCCCTCCAGATGAAAGAAAAATCGAATACGGGCAAGTATCTGAAATATCGTCCGAAACATACTTTCAAAGCTACGGTAGACTTCCAGTGGAAGCGTATCAACCTCGGCGCAAATGTGGCCTGGAAGAGTAAAATTCTTGCTGTGGATTATCTGATGCTGGATGAACGAGAAAAACAACAGAAAGATCTGATGGATTATGTACGTACCATTCTCTTCGGGCAGTCAAGAGGAGAAACGCTGGCGAGCTATTGGAAAAAACATAATACGGACTATGCAACCGTTGATTTACGCTTCGGAGTAAAAGCTACGAAAGAAGTCGCCTTCCAGTTTATGGTCAACAATTTGCTGAATAAGGAATATAGCTACCGTCCGATGGCTGTAGCTGCTCCCCGCACTTTCGTACTGAAAATGGACGTCACATTCTAGAACTACTAAGGAGTTAAAATTGCAATTTCTATTGTCACTTGTCACTTTTCGCAGTTAATACCCTATCAACCAGAAAAGTAAAAGTGACAATACGCGGTGATAATAAGGTGATAATAGACATGGAGACATTTTCTATTATCACCTTTTTCCGTTCCCCACATGCCACATATTAGAGTAAAACTCCGTAGCTCCAATAGGAGAACAAGGCTTCCCCAAGCACTTCCGAGCGTCATCTGCCTTCGCTTCACGTATGTGATCCCACCGGTCTACATACGTGATCCCGTTGGTTCATGTACGTGAACCGACAGAATCACGTACATGAAACGAAGCCTTGTTACTACCCGAAGATGTTAATCTAACGTAGGAAAGATACTAATAAACAGACCATTGACCATTAACTCCGGCAGACTGTACAAAATAGGAAGGCATCTTTTAAGAAAAGAAAAAATGCCGTATCTTTGCCGCCCGTAAACAACAAGACGCTAACTCGTAAGCAACAAGACCATAAAATGAAAAAACAACTCCTACTTATTGCAATCTTATTTTGCGCCGTTTATACACAGGCGCAGGAAGTCTTTGTTAATGCAGATTTTGTCAGCAGCTATATCTGGAGAGGTATGGACAGCGGCAATGCCAGCGTTCAGCCTTCACTTGGCTTCAACTGGAAAGGGCTGACCGTCTACGCCTGGGGGTCGACAGAATTCCGTCATAAGAACAACGAGATTGACCTCTCACTGGAGTACGAATATAAGAACCTTACCTTATATGCCAACAACTATTTTACTCAAACGGAAGACGAACCTTTCAAATATTTCAATTATAAAGCACACTCCACCGGACATACTTTCGAAGCCGGTGCCGGATACATGCTTTGCGAGAAATTCCCGCTTTCGGTGAGTTGGTACACCACATTTGCCGGCAATGACTATCGCGAAAACGGAAAACGCGCCTGGTCCAGCTACTGCGAACTCAGCTATCCGTTTCACATAAAAGGAGTGGATTTTGCCCTCGAAGCAGGCTTCACTCCGTGGGAAGGCATGTATTCAGACAAGTTCAATGTTGTCAACGCAGGGCTTTCCGCCAGCAAAGAATTGAAGATTACCTCCACATTCTCACTGCCCGTATTCGGAAAGCTGATAGCCAACCCCTACGAAGAGCAACTCTACTTTGTAGTCGGCTTCAGTTTATGATTGAAATATAAGTTTATTTTCCTCCTCATTTGCTCAAAAAACTTAATACTGTGCATTTTTTACTCGTATTTCTTGTCAGAACCAAGTGTTTGAGTAATTTTGCACGCTGATAGTTAACCGGATAGTTTGAATAGCAAGATACTTACTACTTGACTACTGGCTGCTAACTTGTAGAAATACTAATACTAAAATTAATAGCATGAGTTTGAAAATTGTTGTATTGGCAAAACAAGTTCCCGACACACGTAACGTTGGGAAAGATGCCATGAAAGCCGACGGCACTATTAACCGTGCGGCACTCCCTGCCATCTTCAACCCCGAAGACCTGAATGCCCTTGAGCAAGCTCTTCGCCTGAAAGATGCTCACCCAGGCTCTACCGTAACCATTCTGACAATGGGACCGGGACGCGCTGCTGATATTATTCGTGAAGGACTTTTCCGTGGTGCCGATAATGGTTATTTGCTGACTGACCGTGCTTTTGCCGGTGCAGATACGCTGGCTACAAGCTACGCTCTGGCAACTGCTATCCGCAAAATCGGTGAGTGCGACATTATTATCGGCGGTCGTCAGGCTATCGACGGTGATACGGCACAGGTAGGTCCGCAGGTGGCAGAAAAACTTGGACTGACGCAAATCACATACGCTGAAGAGATTCTCGAAGTAGGTGACGGCAAAATCAAAGTGAAACGCCACATCGACGGTGGTGTTGAAACAGTGGAAGGTCCGCTGCCTATCGTTATCACAGTCAACGGCTCGGCTGCTCCCTGCCGCCCGCGCAACGCGAAGCTGGTGCAGAAGTACAAACATGCTAAAACCGTGACGGAAAAACAACAAGGTAACCTCGACTATACCGACTTGTATGACAAGCGCGACTATCTGAATCTGACAGAATGGAGCGTAGCGGATGTAAACGGTGACCTCGCCCAGTGTGGTCTTTCCGGTTCGCCTACGAAAGTAAAAGCCATTCAGAACATCGTGTTCCAGGCTAAAGAGAGCAAAACCATCAGCGGCAGCGACCGTGATGTGGAAGAACTGATTGTTGAACTGTTAGCTAACCATACCATCGGATAATCATGAATAACTTATTTGTATATTGCGAAATAGAAGAAGGCATCGTCGCAGACGTCAGCCTGGAGCTTCTGACAAAAGGTCGTTCGTTGGCTAACGAACTCAACTGCCAACTCGAAGCAGTAGTTGCCGGCACCGGCCTCAAAGAAATTGAAAAGCAAATCCTTCCTTACGGAGTAGACAAACTCCACGTTTTCGACGGCAAAGGACTTTATCCCTATACTTCACTTCCCCACACTTCTATTCTGGTCAATCTCTTCAAAGAAGAAAAACCGCAAATCTGCCTGATGGGTGCAACCGTTATCGGTCGTGACCTCGGTCCGCGTGTTTCCTCTGCTTTGACCAGCGGTTTGACTGCCGACTGTACCTCACTGGAAATCGGCGACCACGAAGACAAGAAAGCAGGAATAGTTTATAAAAACCTGTTGTACCAGATCCGTCCGGCATTCGGCGGTAACATCGTTGCAACGATCGTGAACCCCGAACACCGCCCACAGATGGCAACCGTTCGCGAAGGTGTGATGAAGAAGGAAATCGTTTCTCCGGCTTATCAGGGAGAAGTGATCCGCCACGATGTGAAGAAGTACGTAGCCGACACAGACTATGTGGTCAAAGTAATCGAACGCCACGTAGAAAAAGCGAAGAACAACCTGAAAGGCTCTCCGATCATCATCGCCGGTGGTTACGGAGTAGGTTCCAAAGAAAACTTCGACTTGCTGTTCAGCCTGGCCAAAGAACTTCACGCAGAAGTAGGTGCAAGCCGCGCCGCTGTCGACGCAGGTTTTGCAGAACATGACCGTCAGATTGGTCAGACAGGTGTAACGGTTCGTCCGAAACTCTACATTGCTTGTGGTATCTCAGGACAAATCCAGCATATCGCCGGTATGCAGGAAAGTGGTATCATCATCTCTATCAACAACGATCCGGATGCTCCGATCAATACGATTGCCGACTACGTAATCAACGGAACCATCGAAGAAGTTGTGCCGAAGATGATTAAGTATTATAAACAGAATAGCAAGTAAAGAAAGATGGCAAATTTTTACACAGAAATACCGGAACTCAAGTATCACTTGAACAATCCGATGATGAAACGTATTTGCGAACTCAAAGAACGCAACTACAGAGATAAAGATGAATTCGACTACGCTCCTCTGGATTTTGAGGATGCACTCGACTCTTACGATAAAGTATTGGAGATCACCGGAGAAATAACAGGCGAAATTATCAATGCAAACGCTGAAGGCGTTGACGAAGAAGGTCCTCACTGTGCCAACGGACGGGTGGAATACGCTTCCGGTACGAAAGAAAATCTGGACGCGATGGTGAAAGCCGGACTGAACGGAATGACAATGCCCCGCCGTTTCGGTGGTCTGAACTTCCCGATCACTCCGTACACCATGTGTGCTGAAATCGTTGCCGCTGCCGATGCAGGTTTCGGAAACATCTGGTCTCTGCAGGACTGTATCGAAACACTGTATGAATTCGGTAATGCCGACCAGCACAGCCGTTTCATCCCTCGCGTATGCCAGGGCGAAACGATGTCTATGGACCTCACCGAACCGGATGCCGGTTCCGACCTTCAGGCAGTGATGCTGAAAGCAACTTACAGCGAAAAAGACGGATGCTGGCTGCTGAACGGTGTGAAACGTTTCATCACCAACGGCGACGCAGATATCCATCTGGTACTTGCCCGTTCGGAAGAAGGAACCAGAGATGGTCGTGGTCTGTCTATGTTCATCTATGACAAACGTCAGGGCGGTGTTGATGTACGCCGTATCGAACATAAGTTAGGTATTCACGGTTCTCCTACCTGCGAACTGGTTTATAAGAATGCAAAAGCCGAACTTTGCGGTGACCGCAAACTCGGTCTGATCAAATACGTAATGGCCTTGATGAACGGTGCCCGTCTGGGTATCGCCGCACAATCGGTAGGATTGAGCCAGGCTGCTTACAACGAAGGACTGGCGTATGCCAAAGACCGCAAGCAGTTCGGAAAAGCAATTATCGAGTTCCCTGCCGTATACGACATGCTGGCCATTATGAAAGGAAAACTGGATGCCGGACGTGCACTGCTTTATCAGACAGCCCGCTACGTAGACATCTACAAAGCACTGGATGACATCTCCCGCGAACGCAAACTGACTCCGGAAGAACGTCTGGAACAGAAGAAATACGCCAAACTGGCAGACAGCTTCACTCCGCTTGCCAAAGGTATGAACTCTGAATACGCTAATCAGAATGCTTACGACTGTATCCAGATTCACGGAGGTTCGGGCTTCATGATGGAATATGCCTGCCAGCGCATCTACCGCGACGCACGTATCACCAGCATCTACGAAGGTACGACTCAGTTGCAGACTGTAGCTGCTATCCGCTACGTAACCAACGGTTCTTACCTTGCTACCATCCGCGAATTCGAAACCGTTCCCTGCTCACCGGAAATGGAACCGCTGATGTCTCGCCTGAAAAAGATGGCTGACCAGTTCGAAGCCAGCACCAATGCCGTTAAAGAGGCTCAGGATCAGGAACTGCTCGACTTCACAGCCCGCAGACTGATGGAAATGGCTGCTGATATCATCATGTGCCACCTGCTGATTCAGGATGCAAGCAAAGCTGCCGACCTGTTCTCCAAGTCTGCACATGTATATCTGAACTTCGCAGAAGCGGAAGTAACGAAGCATACTAACTTTATCAAGAATATGGATAAAGAAGACTTGGCTTTCTACAAAAAATAACCCGGAAAGGGTGATTCACGATAAAAGCATCCCTTCTAACGAAGCGGATGCTTTTTTTGTCCTCTTCTTTCCAAAGGGAACTTACTAAATCTCACAACATTAGTATTCTCATTGTCCTCAAAAATATCCCCCTCCCATTTCACTCCTTTTTCATTATTATTCAGTACTTTTGTACAAAAAGAGAGTAATAGCAATCTACAACTTATTAAAAGAGGGAAATATGACGTTTAGACTCAGACCTTTACACGAGGATAAGCTACATTTTGCAGATTTATCAAATACACAAATTCTGATACTGGCACTCGAAGCGTCTCAGAAAATTAAATGGAATATCGAAGAGATCACTCTTCGTGAAGTCCGTTTTTATGCTCCGATGGGAACTCAACTTGATAAATAAGAATAAGTATGAAAGCATATATACAAGTGAAACAATTAGGAAAAAGGAAATGCAGCATCGAAAAGATGCCGGTCGATTTCCCCGTTGCTCCTGCCAGTGTACAGGAGCTGATTGAAGCGGTTGTCAGCTGGCAAGTAAGCGAATACAACGAACGCCTGCTACAAAGTGAAATGCTGAAATACCTCACCCGCGAAGAGATGGAGGACAAGGCCGCCGCCGGCAAAGTAGACTTTGGAGCCAACTATAACGGCAAGCCGGCTGCAGAAGCCGAAGCCATCATCAATGCTCTGCAATCTTATGAAGACGGAATCTTCCGCATCTTTCTGAATGATGCGGAACTCGGAGAGTTATCCTCCCCCATCCAACTGAAAGAAGAATCTACACTTACCTTTATCCGGCTGGCAATGCTGTCAGGAAGACTTTGGTAACTGAAATAAAAACTCTAAAAGCTTAAAGTCATGAGAATTACTTACAACGACAAATTGAACAAGCTGCTAAACCCCTATTTGGAGAGTTTACTAAAGGAAAAAACAAGTCTGGAGCCGGAAACGCTTACCCTGTTCGACATGTTCATGGAAGATTTGGATATGGGAGGCCGATATGGTATATTCAGTGAGATACTGGA
Source organism: Bacteroides sp. HMSC067B03 (assembly GCF_001811315.1). Taxonomy (NCBI): domain Bacteria; kingdom Pseudomonadati; phylum Bacteroidota; class Bacteroidia; order Bacteroidales; family Bacteroidaceae; genus Bacteroides; species Bacteroides sp. HMSC067B03. The sequence continues at coordinate 237,890 of NZ_KV804368.1, forward strand.
ACCCCGTCTGGAAGAAATCATCCGGGAAGAAAACATCGAAAGCATTGCCAACCTGATGGACGGCAAGCTGCACAAACTGTTCCACTATATGCTGGGCGACGAATTTGCCACTTTGTTCCGTACTTATCTGCAACTCGAAGCACGCTGCCCGCATACCATCGGATACGACCGCCGCGCCCAGCGCTCCACTCATCCGTCCAACCATCTGGACCACGCCAGAGACGCATGGCTCCAGTTTCTGAAGTTGCGTGCCACCGGATTCTCGGTAGAGGCCATCTTAAAAGGAGGAAATACACCGGAAGATATAGAAGAATTCAGTGGCTATATGAACTCTTCCTACTGGCTGGCTGCCCAAATAGCACAAGGTAACGAAACTGTTATCGAATACCTGCATCAAGTACTGACCAGCGAAAACAACGCTAACCGCCTGCAACGCTGGTATCTCCACGCCATCGCCATCAGCGGACACCGTCCGTTGCTGGAATTGGAAGGCAAACTGCTGCTGGCTGCCAAACTACAGGAAGGACTGCGCCAAGCCATCGTAGAAACGATGGACGAAGGATGCCCCGAAAGTTACCTCTACCTGTTCTCCATTATCTATCACAATGGGCTGCAACGTTTTGCCTCCGTCAAACGAAGCATCGCCGTATGCACCGGAATCGGTGAACAGGACAGCAGCGAACGGATCACCAACAAGTATGTAGATCTGATCTGGAATTTCCTGAATCATCCCGAAGCTGCCCGCAACACCCTGCAAAGCAAAGATACAGTCGAACTTTATCTGGCTTTGTGGAGCATCGGATTCTATGATACTGATGAGATAAGAGTCATCGTGCCGGATATCATCAGAAAAGGTGCCAAGCATCAGATACAGACGTTATTGTACTTCCTGCGCTGTACGCAATCATCTCAAATGAATCATCTGATCAGCAAAGACGCATTCGAAGTGTGGCACGACGACCCAAAAGTCGTGGCGGCCATCCTTCCTCTTTATATGGACGGTCTTTATCTGAGCCGGTATAGCGATAATAAGGAGACTCCCGCACTCAGCGATTATTTTGAAACACCGGAAGAGGCTGTCCGCCAATACGAATACCTGAAACAAGTCTATCAGTCCATTTCTGCCAAGGAGACTTATTCACCCTACGTATTTCCCTGGGACAGCATCATACTTACCCGTTCGGACGTAGTTCTCAAAATGGCGTACATCGCATGGATGACCAACGATGCCCGGCTGAGGGAGGAACTTTGCGAGTATCTTCCCGCACTAGAGTCTTACAGCCGTGCCAGCTATATCGGAATCGTTATGGCCCATACCGAAAGCAAAGTGGAACAGGAATATGTGCTGCAATCGCTCGGTGACCGCTCGACAGACATACGGGACGAGGCATACAAGGTATTGTCCGAAATGTCCCTGTCCCCCGAACAATATCAGAGTATAGAAGAACTGCTCCGTTTCAAATATAGTGAGATGCGCATCAATGCCATCAACCTGCTGATGAAACAGCCGAAAGAACAACTGACCGGCAGTATCCGCCGATTGCTGAGCAACAAGAATGCCGAACGTCGCCTGGCAGGACTGGATATGATGAAGACCATCCGTAACGTAGATTTCCTAAAGGAGAGTTATCGGGAACTGCTGTCCACAGTCAGAGAGATTCAGAAGCCGAATGCCAAGGAGAAGATTCTGATCGAATCGCTCATCGGAGACGGCACGGAACAGAGTACGACAAGTAACTATACCCGAGAGAATGGCTTCGGGTTATACGATCCCGCGTTTGAGGTCAACCTGCCCGCTATTACTCCCGATGCCGGATTCAACGTTAAGAAAGCATTTGAGTTTATCCGTCTGGGAAAAGCCAAGGCAATCTTCGACAAGCTGAACAAATATATCGAAAAACATAAAGAAGACGAATTCACTGATAAATACGGCGAGGTACGTCTGGTGGGCAACAGTGTGTTACTGAACTGGTACAAGCACTACGACGGACTGAGCGAACTCGGACTCCCGGAGCTCTGGCAGGATTTCTACCAACAGGAAATCGGAAGTTACGACAAGTTGCTGATGATGAAATTCATGCTGGCATCTACCGGCGCTCCTAATGAAATAGAAGACGACGAGGACGATGAATTTGACGAAGAAGAGCAGGAAGACAAAGAAGCGGCTATCCAATCGCTCAACACGTTCGAACCGCTTATCAATAAGATGTATGCAGGCTTCACTTACCGCGGGTTACAAAAGTCACTCCGCAAGCTGACTTATTACACACAGATAGAGGATATTATCGACGGACTGGCACATGAGTACAGAAATGAAGCAACCTATCAGCAGTTCTCCGTCAATATGCTTTTACAGTTGCTGCCCCTGCTCAATGCGAAGAATATCTTCCGTCAATACACCAATAAGCATACATGGCTCAGAGACAAACAAGAATACGGAGCAAGGGAGATCGTTTATCCGATACATAACAACAAGTTCGTACGCTTCTGGCTTGATGCGCCTCAGCATCCCATCAATGATGCGCTCTTCACCCGTTATTTCACCGTACGCTACCAGCTCTACAAGCTCACCAATTACATGGAACATACTCCCGAACTGGAAGAGACCGAAGTCTACCTGCAAAGTATGGACTTTGCCCACGCATGGATGTTAGGGCTCATTCCTGCCGAAGAAATATACAGGGAACTGATGGGACGTATCAATTCCCCCACACGCATCAAAGATGTGACTACGGCATTGGACGACCGTTGTCATCCTCTCTTCCATTCGCTGACACAGAAGGTAGTGAACCGGATTCTGGAAATAGAGCTGCAACGGGGAGACTCCGAAACCCAAGTCACCCGCCTGGCTGAAGAACTGCACCGTGTCTACGGAGCGGAAACACTGATCCGCATCCTGCAAGCGTTCGGCAAAGACACTTTCATCCGCGACAGTTACAACTGGCGCAACACCAAACGGGGAGTATTGAGCAGTCTGCTCCATGCCTGTTATCCATCTCCGGACGATGACAGTGATACACTGAAGGAGCTGGCCCGCCAAGCCGACATCAGCCATATACGACTGGTGGAAGCTGCCATGTTCGCCCCGCAATGGCTGGAACTCACCGAAAAAGCGACCGGATGGAAAGGGCTGGAAAGTGCCGCCTACTACTTCCATGCCCATACCAGCGAGTGTTTCGACGATAAGAAGAAAGCGATCATCGCCCGCTACACCCCGATTGATATAGAAGACCTTCAGGAAGGTGCTTTTGACATCAGCTGGTTCAAGGAGGCTTATAAGACCATCGGCAAGGAACGTTTTGAGGTAGTATACAATGCTGCCAAGTATATTTCGTTAAGCAATACTCATACCCGTGCCCGTAAATTTGCCGATGCCGTCAACGGTAAGACGAAAGCGGCAGATGCAAAAAAAGAAATCATAGCGAAGCGAAATAAAGACCTGCTGATGAGCTACGGGCTGATCCCGTTGGGACGGAAAGCGGATAAAGAATTGCTCGAACGTTATCAGTTCCTGCAAAAGTTCCTGAAAGAAAGCAAGGAATTCGGCGCACAAAGGCAGGAAAGCGAAAAGAAAGCAGTCGCTATCGCCCTGCAAAACCTGGCACGCAACTCCGGTTACGGAGATGTCACCCGCCTGACATGGAGCATGGAGACGGAACTGGTCAAAGAAATCATCCCTTACCTGACCCCTAAAGAAATAGAGGGCGTGGAAGTATACGTGCAGGTCAACAATGAGGGCAAACCGGAAATCAAACAACTAAGAGCCGGAAAAGAACTGAACAGCCTGCCTCCCAAACTGAAAAAGCATCCATACGTGGAAGAACTGAAAGCGGTACACAAAAAACTGAAAGACCAGCACGCCCGTTCGCGTATCATGCTCGAACAGGCAATGGAAGACTGTACCCGTTTTGAAGAAAGCGAATTGCGTAAACTGATGAAGAACCCGGTGATCTGGCCGTTACTGAAAAATCTGGTCTTCACCAGCAATGGCAGGACTGGTTTCTATACTGACGGATTATTGATTACAGCCGACAACATGTGTCTTCCGCTGACTCCGAAAGATGAGTTGCGCATTGCTCACCCCACAGACTTGCATGCAAGCGGCAACTGGCATGCCTATCAGAAATTCCTGTTCGACAAATCCATCCGCCAGCCTTTCAAGCAGGTATTCCGCGAATTGTATCTTCCCACCCCGGAAGAGGAAGATGCTACGCAATCCCGCCGGTATGCCGGAAATCAGATTCAGCCGCAGAAAACGGTTGCCGTACTGAAAGGACGCCGCTGGGTAGCCGACTACGAGGACGGGCTTCAGAAGATATATTATAAAGAGAACATTATCGCCACCATCTATGCGATGGCGGACTGGTTCTCTCCTGCCGACATCGAAGCTCCCACACTGGAATTTGTCTGCTTCCACAACCGTCAGGATTATAAGCCGATGAAGATTTCGGAGATTCCGCCCGTGATCTTCTCCGAAGTGATGAGAGACGTGGATCTTGCTGTCAGTGTGGCACATGCCGGAAGTGTAGATCCGGAAACCAGTCATTCTACAATTGAGATGCGCCGTGCATTGGTGGAACTCACGCTGCCTTTGTTCCATTTCAACAACGTGAAGGTAAAAGGAAACTTTGCATACATCGAAGGCAAGTTGGGCAAATACAACATTCATCTGGGCAGCGGTGTTATTCATAAAGAAGGCGGCGCACAAATAGCCGTTCTTCCGGTACACTCGCAAAGTCGCGGACGACTGTTCCTGCCTTTTGTAGATGAAGACCCGAAAACTGCGGAGATACTGACGAAAATCATTTTCTTCGCAGAAGATGACAAGATAAAAGACCCTGGTATCTTAAACCAAATCAAATAGAAAAGAAATGGCAGAAAATTTACTGATCCACACAGGCAGCAAGGAAGAGAAATATCGTGAGCTGCTTCCACAGCTACAAGCATTGGTAAGTTCAGAAACGAATCTTATCGCTAACTTGGCGAATATAGCTGCCGCACTGAAGCAGACTTTCCACTTTTTCTGGGTGGGCTTTTATCTGGTGGAAGGCGACGAACTTGTATTAGCACCGTTTCAAGGGCCTATCGCCTGCACACGCATTCGTTTCGGCAGAGGAGTTTGCGGTACGGCATGGAAGGAGGCGCAGACGCTGATTGTTCCTGATGTAGAGCAGTTTCCCGGCCATATAGCTTGCAGTTCCAACTCCAAGTCGGAAATAGTAGTGCCTGTTATAAAAGAGGGAAATGTCATCGGAGTGCTGGACATCGACAGCGATACGCTGAATAGCTTTGATGAAACGGATGCACGCTATCTGAGAGAAATCTGTACGTACATCGGATAGCTTTCTTTGTACTGTAACCGTCCTAATAAAACAGAGGCTCCGTTCATATGAATCAGAGCCTCTGTTTACTATAAATAGAGCCTCCGTTTGCACCAAACAGAGGCTTCATTTTACCAGTCTGCTTCTTCTATTTCTTTTTCCCGAAACAGCATGAGTTGTTTGCGGAGAGAAGCAATTTCACGCCTCATCCCTTCCATCCTTTCCAGCATATGATGAATGGCGTCGATGCCTTCCATATTAATGGATAAGTCATAGTACATCCGGCTATAACGTTCCACATTCGGAAGTTCGGAGACAAGCAGATAATGCTCGCCGGCTTCGGTACGTACAGTTATCAAACCACCTTCTTCCAGCATCTCAATGAATGAAGGTTCAATATGACATTTGTGACAGTATTCACTGACAATAATTAATTCGGTCTGCATAGTGCTCATTCATTTTAGTTCATACTCTGTAATTGACGGAACAACTCCTTCTGCGCTTCTGTCAGATTCGTCGGAATCTTGACGGAATAGGTCACTATCAAGTCACCGGATTGTCCTTCCTTCTTATAAACCGGGAATCCCTTACCTTTCAGACGTACTTTCGTACCGTTCTGAGTCTCCGGCTTAATCTTCAGCTTCACTTTACCGTCCAGCGTGTCAACCACTTTTTCACCACCTAATACAGCAGTATAGAGGTCTACTTCCACATCTACGTACAAATCATCACCCAAGCGTTTGAACACAGGGTCTTCGGCAATGACGAACGTGATGTACAGGTCACCTGCCGGGCCTCCGTTCACCCCTTCGGCTCCGTAGCCTTTCAGTTTAATCACCTGTCCGTCGGCCACACCTGCCGGAATGGTAATACGTACTTGTTTACCATTAACGGTCAATATCTGTTTATGCGTCTGAGCAGCATCACGAAGGGAAAGATGAAGTTCAGCATTAAAGTCCTGTCCACGGAATCCGGCAGAGCCTTGTCCCCTGCCCCGATGTCCGAACATCGATTCGAAGAAATCAGAGAAACCACCGGCATTGCCTCCGGAGAACCCTTCACCACCGTCGGACGAATACCAATATGTTCCGTTGCCATCAGAGAATCCCTGACCTGCACCACCGAATCCTCCGAATCCGCCGGCACCGCCATAGCCACCTGCTTGTTGCTGTGCTCTTTTCTGAGCTTCGAACTCATCAGCATGTTTCCAGTGCTCCCCGTATTCGTCATACTTCTTACGTTTCTCGGGGTCACTCAATACTTCATTGGCTTCATTTATCTCCTGAAACTTGTCCTTTGCACTCGGGTCATTAGGGTTCAGGTCAGGATGATACTTACGGGCCAACTTACGAAAAGCCTTTTTTATATCATCCTGAGAAGCACTTTTGTCAACTCCAAGAATCTTATAATAATCTATATAGGCCATGTTTTATGAATTTAATCGTTCATACTTCTATATCGCAAATAACACGCCAATCCTGCTTTTGGATAAAAGAATTAACAAGGATTAATGAATAAGTATTAGGTATTACACCGTAGCTGTATAGGCAGAGCTACACGACGCTACGATCAATACCTGATACCTAATACTTAAATCCTGTTGCTTTCAGCATCTGGAAGTCCGGCTTTCTCATTCCCAGATCATCTAACGGACGGGGTTCATTATGGTCATTCAGATATACTCTCGGCTTCATGGTGTAAAGAGGGCTGACCACAGAGTATGCGTCGTTGCGATAAGAGGTTTCCACTCCCCCCAGTTCCAGCATGGTAGGAAAGAACGAACAGCTGGAAGATATATTTTTATCCTTATTCTCCACCATTGCTTTCCAATGTTCCGGATACGTTTCCCGATAGATGTCGGACATCCATATCAGGAAAGGGACATGGAGTTGATAATAAGAAGGAACCGGAGAAGCATGAAGAAACAGATGACGCGAATCATCAAAAATATCTTCTCCGTGATCAGAGGTGTAGAGCATGGCAGCATCCACCTGCTGCTCTTCAAGCATATGAATCAGACGTGCCAGGAAACCATCCGTATAACGGATAGTGTTATCGTAAGCATTCACCAGATTATCACGATACTTTACTTCTGCTTCTACCGGATAGTCAGGCAGGAAGAAGGCATCTTCCGACGGATAACGTTCGCGGTAATTGAAATGAGAACCGTATGTATGAAGCACGATAAACTGTTTCCGGTTCCCTTTCGCCAATTCTTTTTCTACCAGTTTCAGCAGTTCATCGTCGGAAGGATTGTATGCCGCATCCGGCGAGTCTTCTTTTATAAAATCAAATGTGTCGGCTTCCATCCCGAAGAAATCGATGAAAGAATGATTATAACGCTGATTGGAAAAAAAGGCCGTCCGGTAACCAGCTTCGCTAAAGGCTGTGATGATTCCTTTCTGATAGTAAATGGAATCGAAGTTACAGGCGGTAATACCGGACATCAGCATGGGTACGCTTTTGTGGGTGGTATTGGATTCTGTCAGAACTTTCGGGAAAGCAACGATTCCCGGTTGACGGGACAACAGTGGATTTGTCTCACGTTCATATCCGTATAGTTGCCAGTTCAATGCGCGGGATGTTTCTCCTACTACCATTACGTACACTTCGCGCTTATCCGCCGGATGAGTGGCTTTAGCATGAAAAGTGAACTCTTTCGAGGTGTGGCGGTAATTTTGTGTCAATGCTGTCCGTTGAAAAGCAAGTCCCACGTTATAGCATACATTGAAAGGGTACAGGTCCGATTTCAGTTCATACCGGGAGTCTTCCCAATAAGCACCGGCAAGAGCCAGAAGGGAGATTCCCAGCAGCACAAAAGCTCTTTTCCGTTCTCTGCGGATAAATTCCACAGAAAGCCGGCGCTTGCGGAGAATCGAAATCATACCCAATATGAGAGCAGGGATATATAGCAGGACTACAGTGACGATAGCCGGCAATAAGTTGTCCAGCAATTCCATCGCTTCACTCGAATTGGTCGTTACCAAATTCAGAAACATATCTACAGCGATGATGGACTGTCCGAACAGATAGAGCAGCACGATCTGGAAGGCTCCGAAAAACAGGAACACGAACAGAATCCAAAGCATCTTACCACAGTTGCGGGACAAAGTCATCAACAGATAGTAACAGGCAAAAGGCAACAACACATTGCATACTTTCGCCATTAGCGGCAAAGGTTCTGTAAAACACAGAACGATGTTGGGCATTATCAGAACAATCAGGAACAAATAGAACAAGTGTTCCTGATTTTCAAACCATTTCTTTATGTTCTTAAAAAGCTTCATTGATATTAAATATAAATCCGGTCTGGTGCTTGCCAAACCCTAAATCCAAACGTACATTTACTCTCTTCTTAAATTCCCAGCGGTAGCCGAAACCGTAATTGGGAAGAATATGTTTCGGCGTAAAATCGGAGAAGCGCGGAAATACAGTTCCCGCTCCTGCCCATACGGCAACTCCGTTCCGCTTCCAGACATGCTGACGGAGTTCTATCTGTGCATCCATTGCACACTTGTCGCGATAGCGCCCTTCATAATAACCACGCATCGAGTAAGAACTTCCGAGTGTTGCCATCAATCCCCACGGAGGATTGCCATAATTCAGCAAAGTGTGAAACTGCCCTGCCAATACCCCGCCTTTCCATACCGGATGGTAATAGCTGGTCGTCAGTTCCGTACTGCTGAAAGCATATTTATTGCCAAGAAAAGCCGGACTAAATCGTTGGTCGATCCGCAGATAATATCCCCGATAGGCATTTGTCAGAAAATCACGGGAATCATAAAGGAGGGAAAGCCCGAGACTCGTATTGGTAGTCCGTGCCGACATGCCTTCCCAAAGCTCCGGTTTCTCAAAGTCACGTCCGTCTATATAATCAAACACAGCCGTTGGCCCGATATAGAAACTCTTCGCTACACGGAACATGAAGTCTACTTTCACCTGTGCCTGAAAGCGTTTATAGTCACTTTCATTATCAGAGTTCGCTCCATTATCATATCCCCTTCCCCAATAAAGGCTGGGGAAAGAATAAAAATAAAGGTTATAATTCAAGCGGTATTTTTCTTGTGGGAACAGGTGATTGCCTCTTACACCCAACAGGTAGAATCCAACAGTAGAGACATCTCCATAAAGAGAAACATTCGAAGGAGGAAAAATCGTATCATTGCGGTCTGTGCGATACAGACCTGCTGCCACCAATCCAAGCCCAAACTTTGTGTCACTGGAATAATGAGGACCACCAATGACACTGAAATCGAATTTTTTATTTTTCTTTTCCTTATTGGCGTCATTAAAGTAGTCGAGAAACTTCTTGAAAAAGCTACGCTTTGCCTGGAGTGAGTCCGACGTTACTATAGAGACAGAATCTACCGGCAAATCTTTGCCCATAGAGTCAGTCTGCGCATGTATAGTAGTTCGTGTCAACAACAATAGCGCCAACAATATTAGTCCGTTTCGTCTAGTATCCATCATAATAAGAAAAAATATGGGGACAAAGTTAGTCCCAAACTTCTTATTACAACAGTATTATAGGCGCTTTTGTTGTTCCATTCTTCTCTTTTAACGTCTCAAAAGTCGAATAAATTGATTTACATCCTCTTCCGTAGTATCAAAAGAAGTCACCAGACGGATCTCATTATTCGCTTCATTCCAGAAATAGAAAAAATAAGATTCCAGCATCCGGTCGATAGTCGGGCGGGGCATGGTCAGAAACAACTGGTTGCTCTCCGGCTTTTGAGTGAAGGTAACTTCCGGCAGTTCCTTCAGTGCCTGATAAAGCTTGCCTGCCATCTTATTGGCATGAGCGGCATTCTTCAGCCACAAATCATCGGTCAGATAGGCAGTAAACTGACAGGAAAGATAACGCATCTTAGAAGCCAACTGGGCAGATTGCTTTCGGACAAAGCGGGCTTCTCTTTGCAGATCTTTATTAAATATAATCACACATTCTCCCATCATCAGCCCATTTTTAGTTCCACCGAAACTTAGGATGTCTACACCACAGTCTACAGTCAGCTCTTTAAGGGAAAGACGGAGAGCGGCACAGGCATTGGCTATTCTTGCTCCGTCCATGTGGACATACATACCGTTCAGATGGGCAAAGTCAGTCAGGCGTTTCAGCTCTTCGGGAGTATAAATCGTTCCGAGTTCGGTACATTGGGAAAGGTAAAGCGCTCTGGGTTGCGAATGGTGCTGGTCGCCAAAGCCATGCAGATAAGGTTGCATTAATTCGGGAGTCAGCTTACCATCGGCTGTGGCAATGGGACGAATCTGGCAACCGGTCATCTTAACGGGAGAACCGCATTCGTCTACATAAATATGGGCAGTTTCCGCACAGAAAATAGAATGATACGGACGGGTCATCACTTGCAACGCCACCACATTACTGCCCGTACCATTGAATACAAACAGAGGTACACAGTCCGGGGTAAAAGTTTCTTTTATCTTAGCTACGGCTTCTTCCGTCCATTGATCATCACCATAACCTAACGCATGATCCGCGTTCGCCCGGCTCAATGCTTCCATCACCAATGGATGCACACCGGAATTATTGTCAGAGGCAAAACTTCTCATTATTTCTTCTTGTTTCTTCGCAATGCTTTAATTGTTATGCAAAGTAACAGAATTATTTCCAGATATACTTCTTATGCAGCCAATAATCTAACGCGAGCAAGACCAACGCCAACAAAGCAATATATACATAGAATGCAAACAAAGAAGAATCCTGCCGGAGATTCATTTTCGGCATAATACCGGCAAAACTGAAGTCGAGATAAAAAGTAAGTACGTAGATACCAAGTCCCACCAACGCCAGAACGGATACCAGCAAAGCCACCCACCCTATGCTCGTTTTCCGTTTCGTCTGCTTCTCGGCTTCCAGATGAATACGCTCCATCATCCGATACGAAAAATTGGAAGACAGTTGTTCCGTTTGCCTCCGTTCCAATGCTTGTTTCAGCATATTGCCCGTATTCTCTTTTATCTTTCTTTCCTCTTCCATATCTCCTCTTCTTATTTATTATTCATCAATACACAGATCTTTTTCCGGGTACGATGAAGTCTGACCTTTACATTACTAATCGATATTTTCAGTACCTCACCGATCTCTTCCAGTGACTTTTCTTCATAATAGAACAAAGTAATCAATGCTTTCTCTTCTCCGTTCAACTGATCTATTGCCCTGCTCAGACGATCTACCTGTTCTTCGTCCTCTGCCCGGGCAAGCACACTGTCCGCTACATCATCGGGTACATTATTAATAGTGTTCTCTTCTATATAAAGCAGTTCCTGCTTCTTTTTCCGGGTAGCCGAGATAGCGGCATTGTAAGCAATGCGATAAATCCACGTAGAAAACCGGCACTCTCCTTTATAACGATTCAAATGGCGAAAAGCTTTCAGAAAAACATCCTGAAGCAATTCTTCCGCATCTTCGTGGCAACCGACAATCTGTACTATCAGCGCATACAACGGACGACTATAGCGGTCAAGAAATACGGAAAAATGTTCCGTTTCTCCCTCCAGTATGCGTTTAATATAGTATGATTCGTCTTTCTGTTCCATCTTGACTCTTTAGACGCCGACCGTTACAAAAGGTTACAGTTCGGGAAAGGAAAAATGCAGGAATCCAAATTATCTGCTTTTCTGTGTAACCTTTTTCCATCCACTGCGTCAAACGATACAAAGAACGAAAATATTCACTTAAAAACAGTATAATTATGATGGATTTTATCACCATTCCCTTGGTAGTAGGTACTATTACATTAGGAATCTACAAATTATTTGAACTTTTTGTATGTAAGAAAGAGCGGATAGCCATGATTGAAAAACTGGCTGACAAGCTCAACACTGGAGAAATTAACAGCAACTTATCTCTCAACCTTAACTACTCCCGTTCCCGGTTCACTTTCGGATCTTTGAAAAGTGGTCTGCTGATGCTCGGAATAGGACTGGGTCTGCTGGTTGCCTTCTTCATCTGTATCAACGCATTTCCGGGATATACCAACTCCAGAAACTGGGATGTGGAACGTCAGGCAAGTATCGTATATGGCGCATGTGTACTTCTCTTCGGCGGTGCGGGACTACTGACAGCTTTCCTCATTGAAATGAAAATACACAAGAAAGAGAAAGAATAAAAAAACAGAATCCCCGAAGCCTCATCTACCAAGATGTACCTTCGGGGATTTAATTTGTTCTCATCAAAACATCAGACATTCTTTTATCCAATATAAACATTTACGCAGAGATATACATAAAGCTCTTCATCACATTCGTAGAACTCTATCTTATTTTCTCTCGATAACCAGCCCAGAGCGGCACCCAATTCCTTATCCTTCAACCCGGACTTTCTCTTTAAGGTACCATAGCCCCATTTCTCATTGTTACTCAACAATTGCCAGACTTTACCGGCATACACGCCGATTTGCTTTCTATCCATTTTCTACTGCTATTAAGAGGTTAAAAACATTAGGTTAAGATTTCGCCTATAAAGATAACAAATGGATATCACAATTGTTTCCTTTCCGATACTAAAAAGTTGTTACAAAATTATTTTTAACACAAAACCCGCGATGTGTACCGACACAACGGACTTATTAGCATATGTTAAAACAGAACTTTTCTTGGCATACATCTGTTATTACATTAAGAATCAATCCTAAACCTATTATAAATATGGCAAAAAAAATAGCAGAACAACTGATAGACACTTTAGTTGAATCCGGTGTAGAACGTATCTATGCCGTGACGGGCGATAGTTTAAACGAAGTAAACGAAGCTGTCAGAAAGAATCATAAAATACAATGGATACATGTACGTCATGAAGAAACCGGAGCCTATGCCGCAGCAGCCGAAGCACAACTGACCGGACGAATAGGATGCTGTGCGGGCAGCAGCGGACCGGGGCATGTTCATCTCATCAATGGACTATACGATGCCCAACGGTCGGGAGCACCGGTCATTGCAATCGCTTCTACCATCCCCAGCGGAGAATTCGGAACTGAATACTTTCAGGAAACCAATACCATAAAGCTCTTTAACGATTGCAGCTACTATAATGAAGTAGCGACGACTCCCGGACAATTTCCACGTATGCTTCAATCGGCCATTCAGACAGCCATTACCCGAAAAGGGGTAGCCGTCGTCGGGCTGCCGGGAGATCTTGCCAAAGCATCTTCCGTCTCTGCCGATTCTTCGGTAAAAAATTATCCTGCCCCGCCTGAAGTCTGTCCGGCAGAAGAAGACTTGGCACAATTGGCAGACTTGCTGAACAATCATAAACGCATTACTCTTTTCTGCGGCATCGGCTGTCGGGGAGCACACGAGGAAGTAATCGCGCTTTCCGAGAAACTGAATGCCCCTGTAGTATATACTTTCAAAGGAAAAATGGAAGTACAATATGAGAATCCGTATGAAGTCGGAATGACCGGACTGCTGGGAATGCCCTCCGGATATTACAGCATGCACGAAGCCGAAGTACTTCTTATGCTCGGCACGGACTTTCCCTATGCTGCTTTCCTGCCGGACGACATCAAGATTGCACAAATAGACATCAAGCCCGAACGTCTGGGACGACGCGCTAAAGTAGATATCGGCCTTTGCGGAGATGTAAAAATGAGTATTCAGGCATTACTGCGTATGTTGAATCCCAAAACAGACGACACTTTTCTGCTGAAACAACTGAAAAGATATGAAGGAGTAAAGAAAGATCTGGCAGCTTATACAGAAGACAAAGGAGATATCAACAAAACCCATCCGGAATATGTCATGTCCGAGATTGATAAACTGGCATCGGACGATGCGATATTCACAGTTGACACCGGAATGACTTGTGTATGGGGTGCACGTTATCTACAAGCTACAGGAAAACGCCACATGCTGGGCTCTTTCAATCACGGTTCTATGGCAAACGCCCTGCCACAGGCCATCGGAGCAGCGCTGGCTTACTCCGACCGTCAGGTAATAGCGCTCTGTGGAGACGGAGGTTTGTCTATGACTTTAGGTGATCTGGAGACTGTTATCCAATACAAACTACCGATTAAGATCATCGTATTCAATAACCGCTCCCTGGGAATGGTGAAACTGGAAATGGAAGTCGACGGACTTCCGGACTGGCAGACAAACATGCTGAACCCGGACTTTGCACAGGTAGCCGAAGCAATGGGAATGACAGGATTCAATGTCAGCGATCCGGAAGAAGTACTGACTACTTTATTAAATGCATTCGAACTGGATGGTCCGGTACTGGTAAATATCATGACCGATCCGAACGCTCTTGCCATGCCCCCTAAAATAGAATTCGGCCAGATGGTAGGCTTCGCCCAGTCCATGTACAAACTGTTGATCAACGGGCGTTCACAAGAAGTGATTGATACGATTAATTCTAATTATAAACATATACGGGAAGTATTTTAACGATTTCTTCTCCGACGATATTTATTCTTGCACACAAACAAGATGATTATCTTCAGAAAGGCATAACCTGATCTCATTGCTGACTAACAATGAGCCAGGTTCCGCCTTTTTTCTATATCTTACCGAAAGATAATCATTTTATTTTCTTATGTTTGCAATCATTAAAAAAGAGAAGCACATGGAAAAACCGGACTCTTCACTCCTATTCAGACAATCAATGTATGCCGATAAAAAGCAATGGAACCAATTTCTTTCTATCTTCCTGTTGGCCGCAGGCGTTGGTTTTACAGTGGCAGGAATCATCTTTTTCTTCGCCTATAACTGGGAAGATCTCCCCAAAGTTGCAAAACTGGGAATAGTACAAACATTACTCGTTGCATCTGTTCTGCTGACAATATTCACTCGATGGAACGTACTTATCAAACAGATTATCCTCACCGGAGCCACTTTCCTGGTAGGTACACTCTTTGCCGTATTCGGACAAATCTACCAGACGGGGGCTGATGCATACGACCTGTTTCTGGGCTGGACACTGTTCACCATCCTTTGGGCAGTCGCCATCCGCTTCACTCCACTCTGGCTCACATTTATAGGACTGCTCTGCACGACTATATGGTTATACGTTCTGCAGATTGTGTCTGATAATCTATGGGCAGTCACTTTACTGACCAGCGCAGTAACCTGGATTTGTGCCCTGACAACTGTCATCACAGAATGGATGAGCATAAAAGGAACTTTCAGCAGACAGAACCGCTGGTTTGTCAGCCTGCTTTCACTGGCAACCATTGTACACGTGAGTTATCTTATGATTGCGGCAATTTGCGAAGAAGGTGTTATTGTATCCGTTCCGCTCGCAAGCACTATCCTGTTGTTTTCGGCTGGATTATGGTTCGGATGGAAACAGAAGAATTTATTCTATCTTTCCGCTATTCCTTTTGCAATACTGATGATTCTGCTGTCCCTGTTTATCTGTCACAGCAAACTAAGGGAAGTCAACATATTCCTCTTTTCAGGAATTATCGTCATCATGGGTACCACCTTATTGATTTATACAATCCTCCATCTTAAAAAACAATGGTATGGCACAGAAGAGTAACCTGACAATCGAAGTCCTTTCAATTATCGGAGGGATTCTGACTGCTATCTTTTTCCTGGGATTTCTGGCACTCGCCTCCATCCTCCGCTCCGAAATTTCCTGTCTGATCACAGGAAGTATTTTAATTATTACTACTTTGATTATCAATCGCCGCCTGACCAAGCCTTTTCTGGATGCGATGAATATCACCTGCTATATAGCCGGATGTATATTAGCCGGTTTTGGCATGAGTTCAAACATAGATGTCCTCTTTATCGTACTGATAGGAATCAGCATAGTTACAATGTTACTATCCAAAGGATTCATCCTGACTTTCCTTTCGGTGGTTTCATTTTATACAGCCTTATTCGGAGAAATAACAAATTTACTCTCTCCGCCGAATCCTCTGAATGTGGCTATTGTACCTATCATGGCTGTTTTTTTATTTGTCAATCTATTGGAGACGAAAATACTCAGCCATACAAATGGGGATCTTTCTAAATACAAACCGATTCATTCCGGTCTGTTTGTCTCATGCGTCCTTGCGTTGGGAGGATTGTCTATCAATTACTTAACCCAAAGCAGCAATGATTGGATCATATCAGTTTTCATGTTGGCGGGAATCCTTATAACAGTTTATAAAATCATGCAGGTGATGCAGGTCAAGAGCCTGATACATCAAGTGTGCATTTATCTCCTTTGCATCCTTATCTGCCTTCCCAGCCTGCATGCCCCTTATTTATCCGGCAGTATCCTGTTGATACTGATATGTTTTCATTATGGCTATAAAGCTGAGTGCGCAGCCGCACTCCTTCTCTTCATTTACGCTATATCCAAATATTATTATGATCTGGATATAACTTTGCTGACGAAATCAATCACCCTGTTCTGCACAGGAATCGTGCTGCTTATAGCCTGGTATGTGCTCACTCAAAAAAAGACAAGACATGAAAAAATATAGTTCCATACTGATCATCGCTAATTTAGTCCTTCTTTTGGTATACTTCAACTGGTCTGTCTATCAGAAAGAACAGACGTTGAAAGAGGGACAGCTCGTATTGCTGCAACTGGCTCCTGTCGATCCCCGTTCACTGATGCAAGGAGACTATATGAGACTTAGCTATAAAGAAGCCAATTCTGAGTTGACAGACGGTCAGGAAGCCAAACGCGGTTATGTCGTACTAAAACTGGATCATAATCATGTCGGAAAAATAATGCGGCTGCAGGAATCTCCCGAACCTGTAAATGAGAACGAAATTGTACTGAAATATAAAACAATAAATGGCAGGTTATTCCTCGGTGCCGAGTCCTTCTTTTTTGAAGAAGGACAGGATTCTGTCTATAATGATGCCGCTTATGGTGGCTTAAGGGTAGATAGCAAAGGAGAAAGTTTACTCGTGGGATTGTATGACGAGGATTTCCGGCAGATAAAACCGTATAGAAGCAAATAAGCTGATTCCGTCCGGCATAAAAAAGAGGATGCCAGTGAGAAAGGGTGGCATCCTCCATAGGGGACAAATAGTAAAGGAGTACTTTCACAAGTACAATCTCTATATTCGGATTCCCCTTTGAGTCTTTTCACATTCTAGTGAAAAAGGGAATATAGAAGTCCCGACTTTCACAAGCATAGACTTCTATGTATTTCTCATGCAAGAACACCTCATATCGAGGTTAATGGGGAAAATAGAATCTCACATGAGAGTGGGAAATATCATTCTGCAATACAAATACTTACACGATTCTCTTCAGGAGTGGAATAAGGTTGTACAGTATCTCCCTTAAAATCTACGATAATCCGATCAGCTGTAATACCTTTAGCTTTCAATGCTTCAGCG
This sequence comes from Bacteroides sp. HMSC067B03, assembly GCF_001811315.1. Taxonomy (NCBI): domain Bacteria; kingdom Pseudomonadati; phylum Bacteroidota; class Bacteroidia; order Bacteroidales; family Bacteroidaceae; genus Bacteroides; species Bacteroides sp. HMSC067B03. The sequence continues at coordinate 255,529 of NZ_KV804368.1, forward strand.
ACATTGTTAGCCCGAGCTTCAGACAATCTTCTGTTGATTCCAGGATTACCTGTATTGACATCCGCATAACCTGTCACATTCATTGTTGCAGTAGGGTACTTTTTCATATATTCAATCAAAGAAGCAATCTTAGCTTGCTGGTCATCTTGAATACGTGCAGAATTTAAAGCGAAAAAGATATTCTGTTTCAAAGCTTTCCTGATAACTGTTTCTTTTTTCGGTTGCTCCACTACAGGAGCAGATTTAACTTCTTCCGCCGCTGGTATTGTAACCGGTGGTTCCACTTCGTGGTAAACAGGAGCTGTCTTTCTATGGCTTTTACCCAACGTAAAAGTAAGACCTGCCAAGGCATTGAATTGCCAGTCAGCATTACGTCCCTTCTTTGAGTTGAACTTGTCAGATAGCATATTGGCATTCAGTTCCAGATTAATGGCTACATGGTCGTTCAAACGAAAGTTTGCTCCCACACCACCACGTCCTGCAACATATACTTTCTTACCTGTCCAAAGATGATGCAGTTTATATCCGCCCGCGTTTAATGCTACAGCTTCATCATTACTAAAAGCGCCATTCAAGCCCACTCCCAGAAAGAGATAAGCATTGAAAATACGTTCGGAATTAAAGCCACGACACAAATCACTCAGATCGAGCATAGCATCTACACTGCCTTGCAAATACTTATATTTATAAGTAGTAGTCGGATTCACCCAGCCTCCCTTAGCTTGCCAGCCGCTAACCTCAGCCCGGAGCCCGAACAAAGGAGTAAACTTATAACCAAAAGCCATTGCTACAGACGGAGAAAGTAAATCTCCAAAAGCAGATTCACCCACAGTATAAGCACCGCCACCCTGAACAGATAAAAACCAATGTGGATTGAACACCGTCTTCCCTTCCTCTATAGCACGAGGTTGGCCGCTTATATCACCCGACTGTTGAGCAAAAACGACAGTAGAGCACATCAAAAATGCAACTAAAAGAATGTGATAGTTATTCTTCATGTTTGTACTATATAATTTCAATTCAAAACAGAGGACGCCCCTTTATTTCCTTGGAACGTCCTCTGTCATTATGAAAAGCCATACTTTTTCAAGTCAGACTTTTTTTGTGAGGAGACAATAGTCTGTTATTGAGCGTCTTTTGCCAATTTAACAGGGATATTACATGTTACGACTGACAAGTCTTTGAATGTAACCTTCGCTGTCACAGTAAGATTGTAGTCTTTCACCAAAGTAGAACCTTGATTTTTCCAAGTTACAACACCTGTTACATCATTTACTTCCAGTTTAGAATCCTTAGACATATTAGAAGTCAGTTCAGTCCAAGCAGCATTCTCTACGAAAGCATATTCTACGCTGACAATATCATTAGTCAACTTATAAGTATCTGTAGCCTTAGAGCTTAATACCAAAGTTTTTGACGTATTGTTGTAAGAATAGATATTGCTACCTTCATTGTCTTTAACAACAACCTGCGGCATCGTTGCACCTGTGTTCTCACCAATACCATTACCATAAATACTTATGCCATTAGTAGTACCGGCAACAAACGGATTAACGAATACAATGTTATAGTTGAAGTTACATGTTTCATCGTTCACCAAAGTAACCTTGTAAGTCATGTTCTTAACATCGTCACGCTTAGTCATCGCTTCAGTCAACTTCACAGTTTCATCCGTATTGAATGAAGTCAAAGGATCAGGAGTAACTCCAGTAATACCACTAGCCCACTGGAACTGGAGAGCGTTCACATTATTCACCTTATTATAATATTCGAAGATATTCTCTCCTTCCATATTAGCGAAGTGCTCGCTTACTACAGAAGACATTTCCCAGTGACCGGAAGTATTCTGTCCCTTTATCACGATACAGTCATTATAAGTTTTGCCATCAGCAAGAGACTTATAAGTTTCGTTGTAATACAGAGGATTATAAACATAAGGAACACATTCTTCCTTCACATAGAATATTTGCTCAAGTTTAATATCGCCATGTGAATTATCATTAGAAGGAATGATAATCTTCACTGAATACTTAGCACCCTTACCGTCAATATCCTTATAAGTGTTCTGAGTCTTAATCAGGTTGTTGATACCAACTTTAATAGCTGAAGTCTTAGTAGCATCATCATTCAACTTAATGTTAAGCAGAAGACCCTTATTAGAGATTACAACATCAGTTTGCTGAGAAACTTCTTCACTGATGATTGTTTCTTCCTGACCACTCTTATTTGTTACAGTAACCAATACATTATATTTATGATCCTGACCACCATAATAATTCCAGAATGTAGTAGAAGTCAACTTAGCAGTACCATAAATCTTATTGTTGATAGCCTGATAATCCATGTTCACATTATCAAGAGGATAAGCATTGGTAAATGCATTATCATCGCTTTCTAACTTATGATAATCAGCAGCCTTAGGATCAGACATATTGATAGTACCATAATCAGGTTTAGTACCCGGAGTAGGATCTTCTTCTGTAATAGACAGTTTAATGTAAGAAGAAGCAACCAGTTTCTTCGCACCATTATTGCTAGTCAGGAAAGCATCTACTCTCACTACCGGAGTACGTCCGATAGCCGGAGTTCCGTTAACGACTTCCGGATTAACTTTGATCACACCATTAGCAAGAGTGTTTTCTCCCTCTTTTGTAATAAACCACTGTTGATTAGTCTTTTCATCATCATTAGCCAGATATTTTTCAGGTATAGAGAATTCATAGCTCATACCTTTGAAACCCAATTCAGCCAACCAGTCAGTCTTGATATCAGAATACAATCCTACGTAATCTTTAAGATTAATAGTGCCTGTATACTTAAATGCGGCATTTGCCTCAGCATCCAGTGCAACAAACTGTTTGATGAAAGCGTCTGATTCACCTTTAGCAATAGATTGTGTACGTTTGTAGAATGTTACAGCAGCCTCACCCTGCACCGTTTTTACACTATCGGCAAGTACGAGGTCTATTTCTTCAGAAGTCACATGAACATAATCAGAAGTCAAAGGTGTCTGACCATACCATGCCTGCAAAGCAGCGATGTTATATTCTTGATTTTCAACCAATGCATTCGGATTGACAGTAGCATCGATGACAGCAACACCATCACTTACAGTTTTATTGTCTACGTTCAAAAGAACAGTTCTGTCACCGGCAGCACGAGTCGTAATTTTACGGTCAATGAAACCATATACAGTTTTTGCATCTACATTTGCATCTTCCGGATTCAAACGATAGTTCATTGCAACAACGTTAGATTTTCCCCAGTCAGACTGTTCTTTGAAAGCGTTGTTAGCAGTATTATACTTAGTTTCATCCAAATAGTTCTTAATATGATAGAAAGGATTACTAGTAGTAGCATATGGAACATCCTGGCTTACAACATCAGGTATAAATGCTATAGAAGACAAAGCGATACCAGAAACCAAGTCAACAGAGATAGACTGACCATCTTTTCCCTGAACACCGGTAAGAGTTAACACATTACTATTAAGTACTGCGCTAATACCTCCTTCAGAGGCAACTTTCCAATTGATGTCTGTTGATTCAACAAATTTGTTATCTTTCCATATATCAAAGCATCCGGTTTCCTGATTAGGTACATAGTACAGCCCATTTTCACCCGGCTTGCCATCTTCACCCGGTTTGCCATCAGCTCCCGGCTTACCATCAGCACCTGCTTGTCCATCTACACCGACAGCTTTGTATTGAGTCTTCACGCCATCTTTATACCAATAGCCATCACTTTCGCCGATTGTCCAGACAGCAGCATCTTTACCAGCAGCACCGTCCTTACCGTTTGTCAACTCATAGCTTTTACCATCGCTGAGCGTTACAGTAATTCCATTTTCTCCCTTAGTAACGTTCGTGATGACAGCTCCACCATTTACTTTAGCCTGCAATTCATCCAGTGACACTTTTACAGCATCAATCTGTTGTTGCAGATTGTCAATGTCATCATCGTAGTCTTTACAGCCTACATAGGTGACAGTAGAAAGTGCCAACGCCCCGAAGAACATCACTCTTACAAATTTTCTTTTCATAACTACTTAAAAATTACATTAATAATATA
>NZ_KV804368.1:259699-303943 GCF_001811315.1 Bacteroides sp. HMSC067B03
TAATAATATATTATTAAACACTAAGTTTCAATAATAAACGCCCGTTACTTTATAGGTAACAGGAAAACCTTTGTCCAGGCTTTTAGAGGGCCTTCTATACGAAAAACTAAATGATTTGGCTACGAAACATATTTACCCCTGCTTCTGAAATGCGGCAGAGGGGAGGGAAATCTTTTATTCTGATGAAAGGATTACAAAAGTCCAATACTAAGAAATCCGCTGTTTTATCGTGTAATTTCTCTTTTTTTAGTAGTTTACTAGAAATAATATCTTTTTTGTTTGCATGTTTTCCAAAATATATCCATCTTTGCAACGCTATTCGGCTCTGTTACCTATAAAGTAACGTCCTTATTTTCAGACGATTGCCCATCCAGTTGATCGCCGAACAAAATCCACGATCTTTTTATTAGCCTCATCAATTTTCTTATTATGAAAAGGCTTCAGATAGGTTTCTGTCACAGTGATAGATGAATGTCCCATTGCTTCGGAAATAATTCCCGGATGGATTTCACAATGATACGCAGTCGTAGCCCACGTATGGCGAGCCGTGTATGAGCTCAATTTTCCTTCCATCCCCATCAATTTCCCCAATAGCATCAGTTTTTGGTTGAAGCTACGCAAAGCCAGTTGGTATTCACGGTAAGCCTCTTCTGTTCCTTCATCACTACTCAGAATTGGAAATAAATAAGGAGAACTCTCATTACGATCCATATATCGTCGCAACAACACCATTGCTTCCGGTGCAAGAGTGACAGACAACGAACGTCCCGTTTTGCGGCGACGATAAGTGATTACATTGTCTCGCAAATCACTTTTCCGCAGATAAGCCAGATCTACAAAAGGCAGACCACGAAGCAGGAACATCAGAATAAACAAATTCTGCGCATGCCTTAAATCCGGGGTCACTTCTGGCAATTCCGGCAGACGTCCGAAAACCTTGCGCATTTCTTCATCCTCCAACGCTCGCTTTCTATCAGCACGTGTACCTGTATAAACAGAACGAAACAAATGAGGGATATACTCCGCTTTCCGAAGATCCACGGCTCGATTGTAAACTGCACGAAAAACCCGAAGATAGGTGGAAACAGTATTCCAACTACACCCCCGACTCCGAAGATTTACTTCAAAGGCTTTCAACCATTCGGGAGTCACCCGACGAAAATCAAGATGTTTACTTCCATGAAAGGTGATCACGGTATTCAACGTACTTCGATATACATGGGCAGTCCCAAAATTTCCCTCTGCCCGTAGCTCATCGGCTACTTTTCTAAAAAATAAAATTAAATTCCCCATCGTATTAAAACTGTTAATTACAAAACCAAAAATACACACTTTTCCTATAAACAGTAACAGTGAGTCCAGAATTAACAAAATCGGGGAACAAAGAGTTTAACGCAAAAAAGAACCGCCCCCCTGTAGGGAAGCGGTTCCAAACTATTTTTTAATCTAAGAAAGACGAGATTACATCATTCCGCCCATGCCTCCCATTCCGGGAGCACCCATCGGCATTTCAGGTTTATCTTCTTTCTTTTCCACGATCACACATTCAGTAGTCAGGAACATACCTGCGATAGAAGCTGCGTTTTCAAGAGCTACACGAGCCACTTTAGCTGGGTCTACTACACCGGCAGCATGCAAGTTTTCGTAAACATCAGTACGGGCATTGTAACCGAAGTCACCTTTTCCTTCACGTACTTTCTGAACAACTACAGCGCCTTCTTTACCTGCATTAGCTACAATCTCGCGAAGCGGCTCTTCGATAGCACGTTTGATGATACCAATACCGGTTGTTTCATCAGCATTGTCACCCTTCATGCCTTCCAAAGAATCGATAGCGCGGATATAAGCTACGCCACCGCCCGGGATGATACCTTCTTCGATAGCTGCACGAGTTGCACGCAATGCATCGTCTACGCGGTCTTTCTTCTCCTTCATTTCTACTTCAGAAGCAGCACCTACGTAGAGAACTGCTACACCACCTGACAATTTAGCCAGACGTTCCTGCAATTTCTCACGGTCGTAGTCTGATTTAGTAGCAACGATCTGAGCCTTGATCTGATCGCAACGTTCTTTGATGTTTTCTTTATCACCGGCACCGTTTACGATGGTAGTATAGTCTTTAGAAACTGTTACTTTGTCAGCAGTACCCAACATTTCGATTGTAGCCTGCTCCAGTTTCAGACCTTTTTCTTCGCTGATTACCATACCACCTGTCAAGATAGCGATATCCTCCAGCATTTCTTTACGACGGTCGCCGAAGCCCGGAGCCTTCACAGCACAAATCTTCAACTGAGAACGCAGACGGTTCACTACCAAGGTAGTCAACGCTTCGCTATCTACATCTTCTGCGATTACCAACAAAGGACGACCTGTCTGTACAGCCGGTTCAAGGATAGGCAAGAAATCTTTCAGGTTAGAAATCTTCTTATCGTAAATCAAGATGTAAGGTTTCTCCATCTCACATTCCATCTTTTCAGTGTTGGTTACGAAGTAAGCTGACAAGTAACCACGGTCGAACTGCATACCTTCTACTACACCGATTGTAGTATCAGTACCTTTAGCTTCTTCGATAGTGATCACACCGTCTTTAGATACTTTGCGCATTGCATCAGCAATCAATTTACCGATAACCGGGTCATTGTTGGCAGATACGGTAGCAACTTGTTCGATCTTGTCATAGTTGTCACCTACAGTTTCTGCTTGTGCCTTGATTGATTCCACCACTTTGGCAACAGCCTTGTCGATACCACGTTTGATATCCATCGGGCTTGCACCGGCAGTCACGTTCTTCAAACCTTCAGCTACGATAGCCTGAGCAAGAACAGTTGCAGTCGTTGTACCGTCACCTGCATCGTCACCAGTCTTTGAAGCAACTTCTTTCACCAGTTGAGCACCGGTGTTCTGGTAAGCATCTGCCAATTCGATTTCCTTTGCTACTGTCACACCGTCTTTTGTGATGTGCGGAGCACCGAACTTCTTCTCAATGATAACGTTACGTCCTTTTGGACCGAGAGTTACTTTTACTGCATTTGCCAATGCATCGACACCTTTTTTCAATTGGTCACGGGCATCGATATTGAATAATATTTCTTTTGCCATCTCCTTATTTACTATTTAATGATTTACAATTTTCTATTTAAGATCCCGAAATTAACCCAAGATAGCGAGAACGTCGCTCTGACGCATGATAAGGTATTTAGTACCTTCGACTTCAAGTTCTGTTCCGGCGTATTTGCCATAAAGAACTGTATCGCCTACTTTCAATACCATTTCTTCGTCTTTCGTACCGTGACCTACTGCCACAACTTCACCCTTCAAAGGTTTTTCTTTTGCTGTATCAGGAATAATGATACCACCAATTGTTTTTTCTTCTGCAGGTGCAGGGAGAATAAGCACTCTGTCTGCTAACGGTTTAATGTTCATAGTTCTTTTTTGATTTTATTTGTTATACATTATATTCATGTTTTGTCCTCTTTTGAAGAGGACGCTAAACTCATTGCGAAAAGCGTGCCAAAGCAAAAGAATGATTGTTTGGCAGAGTTTGACTGACAAAATGACTGACAACCTGCTCCTATTGGCAAAAAAGCATATTTGTTCCTTACTTTTTAAACAAAAGAAGAGGATTATTCCTTTTAATAGTGTATATTCGTAAACGAACCTCAAAATGCATTGTATTAATAATATGAATAAAATAGGATTCGGTATATCCGTCACGCTCTGTATCCTGTGTTCCTGCACATCGCGTACAGGAGACATGCCTTCTACCGAAACACTGCAAACAGACTCCCTCATGCAAGATACGATTGCGGAGACGGTAGCCGAACCTGTAGTTAAAACAATTACTCCGGAACAAATCCATATCACCAAAGAACTGCTATATGACAAATATACGCTGGAGGACACCTATCCTTATAAGGATACTACCCGCAGTTTTCAGTGGGATAAGATAAAGGAACAGCTTGCTTTGCTCGAAAATATACAGCAGCAGCCTTCTCAATGGGCGATACTGCAGAACTACAAAAACAGAAACGGCGAAGCGCCTCTGGTGAGAACATTCAAAAGAAATGCTTACGGACGTGTAGCAGATACTCTCGGCGTAGAACGTTACCAGTCCGTTCCGCTTTATCTGCTGACAGATACCTTAGTACCCGAACGTTACGGTCAAGACGGGGAACTGACACGATTCCTCGAAGACAGGGAGAAATTCGTGAAAGCAGAACCTATATTTACCGGAGGAGAATGGATGATTCCTAAAAAGTATGTCAAGGTAATCGGTGACACGGTTGTTTTCAACAAAGCGATCTTTGTAGACCGCCACAATCAGAACATCGCCACGCTAGAACGAACGGGCGAAGGCGAATGGGTAGTACGCAGCATGAATCCTTCCACGACCGGACTTCACCGTCCGCCATATGCGCAGGAGACACCTTTGGGGATGTTCGTACTGCAAGAGAAAAAAGTAAAGATGGTCTTTCTGAAAGATGGTTCCAAAGAGACAGGCGGCTACGCTCCTTATGCCAGCCGTTTCACGGATGGAGCATACATTCATGGAGTACCTGTCAACGAGCCACGAAAGACGCAAATAGAATATAGCTGGTCATTGGGAACAACTCCCCGATCACATATGTGTGTACGGAATGCGACCTCCCACGCTAAGTTTATTTTTGACTGGGCACCTGTTAACGAGACGATTATTTTTGTTTTGGAATAAAATAGTTTTTATATTTGCCACGTTTTTATTCCTAGCTTACACACTATGTTTCAGAAAGTTATCTTTTGTTTGTTATTTCTTTTCATTCCTCTGAACCGTGCTGCTGTCAATACGGTTGCCAACTCTCCTTTTACCTCTTCGGAACCGGTTTCGGAGCTAGCCGCCGGTGAGCAGCTTTTCGAAGAAATGGAATTAGGAGGAACTGTCAATTTCATTGCTTTCCGGCAGGCTGTAGCAGGTTATAATCGAATCAAAGAAAAAAGCAAACCGATTCTGACACTGATAGACTTCTCCAAACCTTCTACCGAGAAACGCTTCTTTGTGTTTGACATGGAAAAGAAGAAATTACTGTATTCATCAGTCGTTGCACACGGCAGAAATAGCGGAGAAAATTACGCCACATCATTTTCCAACCAATATGGTTCATATAAAAGTTCGCTAGGCTTTTATCTTACCGAAAATACTTACCAAGGAGGAAACGGATATTCCCTTATTCTCAACGGACTGGAAAAAGGAATCAACGATAAAGCAAAAGCACGGTCTATCGTAGTGCACGGAGCTCCATACGCCAATCCGTCAGTAGCTGCTTCGGGGCGATTAGGCAGAAGCCTCGGATGCCCCGCCCTTCCGACTAAACTCGCCCGCCCCATTATCAATACGATCAAAGACGGCAGTGTCATGTTTATCTATGCCAATAATCCGCATTATCTGGCACAAAGTAATATTCTACATAAGAATTAATCAATCTTTTCATCTTTCACATTCATCAGATTATAGTATACTAATAGACTGGCTGTAATTCATTAATAGACAAATTCCGTTGCATCAGGAGCAAACTTCATTTGTTCTAATGATAAACTTATCTTTTATCTAAAGCAAACTCAAAACGCAAGCTTTGTTTTTATAAACGAAACTTGCGTTTATAGAAATGAAGCTTGCATTTATAAAAACAAAGCTTGCGTTTTGAGTTTGGATCTAATACAAAGGAAGTTTGCCATTAGAGGAAAAGAAGTTAATCTCTAATGAAACAGAACTTATCTATTAATAGATGACGGAAAGAGTAATAGGTTATTAGATAAGGAAACAGAGACCAAGATGAAAAAAGGGTGAAAGATGAAAGATAGGTGAAAGATCTTTCACCATCACAGACCCTTGATCAATAAAGAGATTCCGCAGTATCGGTGAAAGATGAAAGATCTTTTTGAAGTTTTTATTCAGGAGAGAAATGTTATTTCAAAGCAGCCATATACTTCCAAAGCGGAGCTACATTCAATGCCTGCATTATCTGATTGTTGTCCAGCAGGCTTCTAACTTCTTCCAGAGTCAGCAGATGAACAGATAAATCTTCTGTTGCTTCCAGATGCTGATGGTCTATCAATTCTACATCAGTGGCAAGAAAGCAATAGGTCAGATTGGTATGAGTACTTGGATTGGCAGAGATCACCATATATTCCTGCCAGTTTCCCTTGCCGTATCCGGTTTCTTCCCACAATTCACGTTGAGCGGATATCAGAGGGGAAGCATCCTCCTTTTCACAAACGCCTGCACAAAGTTCATAACAGGTCTTTTCTACTCCCGGACGATATTGGCGCACAAACACGAACTTGCCTTCTTTCGTAATGGCAATCGTATTCACCCAGTCGGGATACTCCAGTATATAATACTCAGGGATATGATTCCCATTGGGAAGCAACATATCTTCGCAACGTACAGTCAACCAAGGACGGCGAAACAGGTATTTACTGCTCACCGTTTTCCATGCTTTCTCTTTTTCATCCATAATGATTCCATTTGTCTTTGACAAAAGTAATGTTTTTCTTCGGATTCCCCAAAATGAGTTTATAGTAGGAAGTCTCATCAAACAGTCAATAACAAGCAGCATAATAACCAAGAAAAAAAGATTCACCAAATAAACTTTAATTTTTAGCGTTTAGTCACATCATTCCACATAATAGGCTCATATAGCGAATTATACATTTTTTGATGTTATTTTTAAAGTATACATTTGCGGCTGATAAATAACACACAACTTAATAACAAAACATTATCAAATTATAAAAGCGATACTATTATGAAAAGTTTAAATTACTGGATTTTGATGCTATTAATGGCAACTTCATGCCTCACATTAGCTTCTTGTGGAGACGACGACGACGAACAAGGAAACGAAAACACAAAAAAATGTTATATAGACACTGATGGAAGACATGTCGACTTCAAGTATGCTTATCTTTCAATAGATGAACCCTCCTATTCTGGCGGTTTATATGAGTACGAACTTGAATTCTCTAATATTGACTATTTTTATTATACTAAAAAACAAGAAGAAATTATTGGTAAAAAAGTGTCTTTTGCAGTCATCTCTTTTGTTTCACCTAAGAAATATGACATTAATTCTCTTCCTGAAGGAGATTTTCCTTTTCAAGCATATTATAGTAGTAAAAAAGATGACTATTATTATGACTGTGAAATTAATATCAATTGTGTAAAAAATAGTGATGGAAGTGACTATTGTGAACAATATTATGAGGCAGATTGGAACAAGGGATATCAATCAAGCGATCTAATCATTAGCAAGACATCAGATGGACTGTATAAAATAGAAATTAAAAATCTGAATTTAGAAGCCGCTCAACCCGGCGAATTTGACATAGAACAAAATAAAGAACGTAAAACTACCGGTTCATTCTATTTTGAAGGAAGATTCGAAGATATATCTTCTTTAGATTTTGATTAAAAACATATAATGGACACATACTAAAAGCCCCTTTCGATTTTCTATTTTTTTAATTCAAAAGAAAATCGAAATAGGCTTTTGCTATATTCCCCCCTTTTATTCGCAAGAGATCTCAATGGTTTGCACCTGTTCCAAATACTTTTTTGTAGCACCAACCAGCGAACTCCCCATATAATACAAAAACATCAGGCTGACAATAATCATCAATGCACCGATCATCGCAAAGCGACTTCTTTGCTCCAACATACTACTACTCATATCTCTTTCTCCTCTCTATTTTATGCTTCACAAAGATAACACCGGAATGCTACAAAAAATTGACAAGAATGTTTCAAAAAACTTAAATATTGAATTTATTTAACCAACCGGAAAGACATAACCTCTTATATTCGGATTGTTTTATCCATCCGGAAACATGAATGTAACAATCTGCGACATTCAATTTAACGATTATTAGTTTATCCGCAAACTAGTTACTATCTTTGCACCCACTAACAATCCTTTTAATTACTATATGGCTTTTACGAATAATATTATGATTGTCCGGCACAAATTGCTGGCTGACCTTGTCAGACTCTGGAAAAACGACCAGTTAGTAGAAAAAATAGACCGCCTCCCTATTGAGCTGAGTCCGCGCAAATCAAAACCGCTGGGACGTTGCTGCGTACATAAAGAACGCGCTGTATGGAGATACAAAACTTTTCCGCTGATGGGACTGGATATGACAGATGAACACGACGAAGTAACTCCTCTCTCCGAATATGCACGGATGGCACTGGACCGTCCGGAGCCAAGTAAGGAGAATATCATGTGCGTCATTGATGAAGCCTGTTCTTCCTGCGTACAGATTAATTACGAAATTACCAATCTTTGCCGGGGATGCGTGGCACGCAGCTGCTACATGAACTGCCCCAAAGATGCGATACGTTTCAAGAAAAACGGTCAGGCAATGATTGATCACGATACTTGTGTCAGTTGTGGTATTTGTCATAAGAGTTGCCCTTATCATGCGATTGTATATATCCCTGTGCCCTGCGAAGAGTCCTGCCCGGTGAAAGCTATAAAAAAAGACGAACATGGCGTGGAGTACATTGACGAGAGCAAATGTATCTATTGCGGAAAGTGTATGAATGCCTGTCCATTCGGTGCTATCTTCGAAATCTCACAGACATTCGACGTATTGCAGCGAATCAAGAAAGGAGAAAAGATGGTTGCCATCATCGCTCCGTCTATCCTCGGACAGTTCAAAACGTCTATTGAACAGGTGTACGGTGCTTTCAAAGAGATAGGCTTCACCGATATCATCGAAGTAGCCGAAGGAGCCATGATGACCACCAGCAACGAAGCACACGAACTGTTGGAAAAACTGGAAGAAGGACAGAAATTCATGACTACTTCCTGTTGCCCCTCTTACATCGAACTGGTAGAGAAACATCTGACAGAAATGAAACCATACGTTTCTACCACAGGATCACCGATGTATTATGCAGCAAGAATCGCTAAAGAGAAGCATCCCGATGCGAAGATTGTATTTGTCGGTCCATGTGTAGCCAAACGGAAAGAGGTACGCCGTGACGAAGCGGTAGACTATATCCTGACTTTCGAGGAAGTCGGTTCTATCCTTGATGGAATGGACATTCAACTGGAGCAGGTGGATTCTTTCTCCATCCTGCATACTTCCGTACGCGAAGCACATGGTTTTGCGCAGGCCGGCGGTGTGATGGGAGCAGTGAAGGCATATCTGAAAGAGGAAGCGGATAAGATCAATGCTATCCAAGTATCAGATATCAACAAAAAGAATATAGCCTTGCTGCGTGCCTGTGCCAAAACAGGAAAAGCAGCGGGACAATTTATCGAAGTGATGGCTTGCGAAGGCGGTTGCATCACCGGACCAAGTACACACAATGACATTGTTTCAGGACGTCGTCAATTGGTACAAGAGCTGCTCAAGCGAAAAGAAAGCTATGAGACAATGGGTAGATAAACTACGAAAAGAAAGGACACTCCGACCGGAAGAATTTCGGCAACTGTTGACCGAATGTGACGGAGAATTATTGCGCTATATCAACGAACAGGCGCAAGAAGTCAGCCTCCGTCATTTCGATAACCGGATTTTTATTCGCGGGCTTATTGAAGTCAGCAACTGTTGCCGGAATAACTGCTATTACTGCGGTATCCGGAAAGGAAATCCGAATCTGGAACGTTATCGGCTAACCGCAGAAAGCATACTGGATTGCTGCAAGCAGGGCTATGAACTCGGTTTCCGCACATTTGTGCTGCAAGGAGGAGAAGATCCTGTACTGACAGATGAACGGATAGAAAGTATAGTCTCAGCGATTCACCGGAATTATCCCGATTGTGCCATTACACTGTCACTCGGTGAAAAGCCGTGTGAAGCATACGAACGTTTTTTCCAAGCAGGTGCCAACCGCTATCTGCTGCGTCACGAGACTTATGATAAATCGCATTATCGGCAACTACACCCCGAGGGTATGTCGTGCGGACATCGTCTGCAATGCTTGCAGGATTTAAAAGAAATCGGTTATCAGACGGGAACCGGGATCATGGTCGGCAGTCCGGGGCAGACAGTGGAACATCTGATCCAGGACATTTTGTTTATCGAACAATTTCGTCCCGAAATGATTGGTATCGGTCCTTTCCTGCCTCATCGTGACACCCCTTTTGCCCAGTCCCCCTGCGGAACCGTGGAACAGACCATCCTTTTATTATCCATCTTCCGGCTGATGCATCCGTCGGCACTGATTCCAGCCACCACAGCACTGGCTACACTCACTCCCGACGGACGGGAACGGGGAATACTGGCTGGCGCCAATGTGGTCATGCCCAATCTGTCGCCACAAGAAGAACGTAAAAAATACAATCTGTATAACAACAAAGCCTCCCTCGGAGCGGAATCTGCGGAAGGACTTAGAATATTACAACAACAGTTGGAAAACATCGGTTATCAAATCTCCTTCGACAGAGGGGATTACAAACAATAAAGAAATGTATAAAGTAGATTCATCCCAAGCAGAAAAATTCATTCATCATGAAGAAATTCTGGAAACTCTTGAATATGCACGGAATCACAAAGACAACCGCGCATTCATAGAACAGCTGATCGAAAAAGCCGCTCTTTGCAAAGGATTGACGCACCGCGAAGCAGCCACCCTGCTGGAATGTGACCAGCCTGACCTGATAGAACGAATCTTCCATCTCGCCAAAGAAATCAAACAGAAGTTTTACGGCAACCGCATTGTCATGTTCGCGCCACTCTACTTGTCAAATTATTGCGTAAACGGGTGTGTGTATTGCCCGTATCACGCAAAGAACAAAACAATCGCCCGCAAAAAACTGACACAGGAAGAAATTCGCAAAGAAGTAATCGCCTTGCAGGATATGGGGCATAAACGTCTGGCACTCGAAGCCGGAGAACATCCGACACTGAATTCACTGGAATATATACTGGAATCTATCCGGACCATTTATAGCATCAAACACAAGAATGGGGCTATCCGCCGGGTTAATGTGAATATCGCCGCCACTACCGTCGAAAACTATCGCCGGTTGAAAGATGCCGGTATCGGTACCTATATCTTATTTCAGGAAACATATCACAAAGAGAACTACGAAGCCCTCCATCCCACCGGGCCAAAAAGCAACTACGCTTATCATACGGAAGCAATGGACCGTGCCATGGAAGGAGGAATCGATGACGTAGGAATGGGAGTACTTTTCGGATTGAACACTTACCGTTATGACTTCGTAGGATTGTTGATGCATGCAGAACATCTGGAAGCCCGTTTCGGTGTAGGTCCCCATACTATCAGCGTACCCCGTATCTGTTCGGCAGATGATATTGATGCGGGAGATTTTCCCAATGCAATTTCAGATGATATATTCAGCAAGATTGTAGCCGTCATCCGGATAGCAGTTCCTTATACCGGAATGATTATATCAACCAGAGAGTCACAAGAGTCCCGCGAAAAGGTTCTTGAACTCGGCATCTCACAGATCAGTGGCGGTTCCCGTACAAGTGTAGGCGGATATGCAAAGACAGAGCTTCCGGAAGACAACTCTTCACAATTTGATGTGAGCGATACCCGGACGCTGGACGAAGTGGTCAACTGGTTGCTCGAATCCGGACATATCCCCAGTTTCTGCACCGCCTGTTATCGGGAAGGACGGACCGGTGACCGGTTTATGTCTTTAGTCAAATCGGGCCAGATAGCCAACTGCTGCGGACCGAACGCATTAATGACTCTGAAAGAATACCTCGAAGATTATGCATCGGAAGATACCCGAATCAAAGGAATGAAGTTGATAGCTAAAGAGACCGACCGGATTCCGAACCCAAAAATCAGAGAAATAGCGATTCGAAATCTAAAAGAAATAGCGGAAGGAAAAAGAGATTTCAGATTTTAATTCATCATAAATTAGGCACGGATGACGCGGATTACACAGTTCTTATTAATGTGTTAACGCAAAACAAAACCGTGTAATCCGCATCATCCGTGCCTAAATAATTATAAATATCTGATTCTCAATTTAAGTAGAAAACAACATTATTTATATCCACTTATATGCATAGCAGTTTTACTCCCAATGCCAGCCGGCTCCATATCGCCCTCTTCGGAAAGCGCAATAGCGGAAAATCTTCCCTGATCAATGTGCTGACCGGGCAGGATACCGCTCTTGTTTCCGACACTCCCGGAACAACGACCGACCCCGTACAGAAAGCAATGGAAATTCACGGTATCGGTCCTTGCCTGTTCATAGACACTCCGGGATTCGACGATGAAGGCAAATTAGGAAACATGCGCATCGAACGTACATGGAAAGCCGTAGAAAAAACCGATATTGCCATTCTGCTTTGTGCAGGTGATGCCTCCATAGAAATACCCGAAGATGCGGATTTCACCGAAGAACTTCACTGGCTGGAACAACTCAAAGCAAAAAACATTCCGACTATTCTGCTTATCAACAAGGCAGATATACGAAAATCCCCCGCATCACTCGCTACCCGAATAAAAGAAACTTTTGGGAATCATCCTCTCTTGGTCAGTGCCAAAGAGCGGACAGGCATAGAACTGATACGCCAGGCGATTCTGGAAAAACTGCCGGAAGATTACAATCAGCAAAGTATCACAGGCAGATTAGTAACAGAAGGAGACCTCGTCTTACTGGTTATGCCACAAGATATTCAGGCTCCTAAAGGGAGACTGATTTTGCCACAAGTACAAACCATGCGGGAACTGCTCGACAAGAAATGTCTGATCATGAGCTGCACCACAGATAAATTATCAGAAACATTGCAAGCTCTCGCCCGCCCTCCTAAACTAATTATTACAGACTCACAAGTATTCAAAACAGTCTACGAGCAAAAACCGACAGAAAGCAGACTGACCTCTTTTTCTGTTCTTTTTGCTGGTTATAAAGGAGATATCGGATACTATGTAGAAAGTGTCTCAGCCATCGAAAGCCTGACAGAATCCTCCCGCATACTGATAGCCGAAGCTTGTACACATGCCCCTCTATCCGAAGATATCGGCAGAGTAAAGCTCCCACGCTTATTGCGAAAGCGGATTGGAGAAAAGTTACAAATAGACATCGTGGCAGGAACCGATTTTCCACAAGATCTCACTCCCTATTCTTTGGTTATCCATTGCGGCGCCTGTATGTTCAACCGCAAATATGTACTGAATCGTATCGAAAGAGCCAGGCAACAGAACGTACCGATGACAAATTACGGAGTGGCTATTGCTTTCCTCAACGGGATACTTAATCAAATAGAATATTAAAATAAAAAGAACATTTGGTTGCATGCTTCAAGCATTTGTCTTATATTAGTCACGCAATCAAATATTTATTAACTTTAGACATAGACAAATGAAAAAGAGAACTATGGCTTTAGCCATCTTTCTGGCAACCGGTGTTACTATTCAAGCACAAGACAGACTGACACAGTACAAAGTCCGGAATGCCATCAGCGTTCGTACCCCCATTATGAACGACAGCATCAATCCTAAAGGAGAAAAACACACTAAAAAGATGTTACTCCAAACCCCAGTCGTACTGCACTTACCGGATACACCGATGCAGTCACTCACCACTGACACAGCAGGGTATCTAAGTTTTGAAAAAGCGGATAAAGACAACAAACTTTACCTGGTCAAGACGCAGATTCGTGCAGAGCGCTTCTTGAAAGGGAAGTTGAAAATCACCTCTCCCGTCCGCTGGGAAGTCTTTATTGACGGAGCCTCCAAACAAGTGAAGGATGCGGCAGAGGACAGTATCACTTCCGGATCATCACGCGACATAGCCCTTAGCCTGGAACCCGAACGGGATTACGAAATTATCATCAAACTGCTTTCTGCTGCCGATGACAAAGCCACTCCAACGCTGAAATGCGAACTGATCAAAGACGAGAAATTCAAAGACATTCCCTGCAACTTAGATCCGGAAGCACGAAAACGTTTTTCCCTTGACAATACAGTATATGGAAGCCGGGCCATCGCTGTTTCTGTCTCTCCCAGCGGAAAATATCTGTTGACCCGCTACTGGGACAACCACGCTGCCAAACGTTCACGTACCTATTGCGAACTGACAGAGCTAAAATCCGGTAAAGTACTCCTGACCAATCTCAGAGACGGTATGAGCTGGATGCCGAAAAGCGATAAACTATACTATACAGTAACTGCCCTGGCCGGAAATGATGTAATCAGTCTCGATCCTGTCACACTCCGCGAAGAGACTATCCTACAGAGTATCCCTGAGCAGAGTTTCACCTGGTCACCCAACGAAGATTTCCTGATTTACTATCCCCGTGAGGAAGGAGTAAAGGAGGATGGGCCTCTCCGTCGTATCGTTAGTCCGGCAGACCGTATTCCGAATACTCGCGGACGGAGTTTCTTAGCTAAATATAACCTGTCCGACGGAGTTTCCGAACGACTGACCTATGGTAACCACAGCACTTACCTGCAGGACATTTCGCCGGACGGAAAATACATGCTATATAGTACCTCTAAAGAAAATATCACTCAACGTCCGTTCTCTTTATCCTCACTCTATCAAGTAGATCTGGAAACATTGAAAGTCGATACTCTCTTCTACGAAGACCGTTTTCTGGGTGGTGCAGGCTATTCACCGGATGGAAAACAGTTACTGCTGACAGGCAGCCCCGAAGCCTTCGGCGGCATTGGAAAGAACTGTGGCGATCATCCTATCGCCAATGATTTCGATACCCAGGCTTTCATCATGGACCTCGCTACCCGTAAGATACAACCAATCACCAGAGATTTCAACCCCACTGTCAGCCCCTTGCAGTGGAACCGTGGAGATGGTTGCATCTACTTTAACACGGAAGATGAAGACTGCAAAAACATCTATCGTTATTCACCGAAAGACGGACGTTTTGAAAAACTGAATCTGGAAACAGATGTCACCACTAACTTCGCTCTGTCCGAGTATAATCCGGGCATAGCCGCTTATATCGGTCAGTCGGATTACAATGCGGGAGCTGCCTACCTCTATGACATGAAGAAAAAAACGTCCCGCCTGCTGGCCGATCCGATGAAACCGATTCTGGATAAAATAGAATTGGGAAAAATAGAACCGTGGAACTTTACCGCTTCCGATGGAACTGTCATCACAGGTAAGATGTGTCTGCCTCCGAATTTCGATCCTAACAAGAAATATCCGATGATTGTATATTACTATGGCGGCACGTCCCCGACTACCCGCGGAATCAGTAATCCGTATTGCGCGCAATTATTCGCTTCACGTGATTATGTAGTATATGTCATCCAGCCTAGCGGGACAACCGGCTTCGGGCAGGAGTTCTCCGCCCGCCATGTCAATGCTTGGGGGAAACGTACAGCAGATGATATCATCGAAGGTACAAAGCAGTTCTGCAAGGAGCATCCGTTTGTGGACGATAAAAAAATCGGTTGTCTCGGTGCTTCCTATGGAGGCTTCATGACGCAGTATTTGCAGACACAGACCGATATTTTTGCCGCAGCCGTATCACACGCGGGCATCAGTGATGTAACCAGCTACTGGGGTGAAGGTTATTGGGGATATTCCTACAATGCTATCGCCGCTGCTGACAGTTATCCGTGGAAGGACCCGGAATTATTCACCAAGCAAGGCTCTCTGTTCAACGCCGACAAAATCAACACTCCATTGCTGTTGCTTCACGGTACGGTAGATACGAATGTACCTGTCGGCGAAAGTATCCAGCTTTTCAATGCGCTGAAAATACTTGGCAAAACGGTAGAACTTGTAACCGTAGACGGAGAGAATCACTTTATTTCCGATTACGACAAGCGAATCAAATGGCATAATTCTATTATGGCATGGTTTGCACGCTGGTTGCAGAATCAACCGGAATGGTGGAATGAAATGTATCCGGAACGCCACTTATAATAGAAAATTCGTGCAGCATCCTTTGCGTTCGCTGCACGAATTATTTTTTATCCTAAAACGCATTCTAATCCAATTCTACCTCTATGGACGCTGGATAAAGTCGTAGGGGATCAAAGAACGCAGCGCAGCTGTTGACTATGTTCTTCAAATCGGCTTTCATTTTTCCTTCAAACACCTTTTTGCCGTTCACTGTCAAAGTCACCTTTTCATTTAAATCAACCAGTTTATCACAGAGATAAATGATAACTTTCCCCTTGTGTGCCTGCATATATTTCTTTGCAAACTTCATCTCTATTCCCCATCGGAGATCTTTCTCTATGACTTCATAAACAACCTCATTTACCTTCAAAGAAATATCATTTCCTGAAATATTCATCTCATAATAAGTACGAGACTTCCCTTCTTCATCGGATCTTTCCTTCACATACAAATTATAAAAGCCCGTCCGGTAAATTCCGTCCATTTCAAAGTTCTCCCAACTTACATATCTGGGATAAGGATTACGGACATATTGCTTTAGCCAAGGAGTTGTCGGACGATAATCAATGCTGTGTCCCATTCCGGGAATCAGTTCTATCTTATGAATAAAATGGCCAGGACGTTGATGTGCCAAACTATCAAATGCTTCCAACGCGTATCCGGTCAGTGTATTCCGATAAAATCCGGTATCTTTATCCCCTGTCCGCAAAGAAAAAGCGATGTTACTACAATTCTCTGCCGGAGCATTCTTCAAAGGTTCCCCTCCCGCCATCGGTCCCGCTGCAGCCCAATAATCAGCATAAAACGAAGCCAGACGCTGACTACCATATCCGCCTTCCGAAATTCCAAAGACATAAACTCTATTCGGATCAATCTCTCCCAAGAACAATGCTTGCCTCAGCAATTTCTCCCAGACAAACTGTTTAGCTTTCTGCCACCAACGATAGTAATCACCTTCATTCGGAATCTGTGGAATAAAGTAAACGGAAGGAGCATCATCAAAATTCCGGCAAATTTTCAACCCTGTACTCCATTCCCGCTCCTTAGGGCCCGAGCCATGCAGATAGAGAAATAATGGAAGTTCAGCTCCTGTTTCAACCGCTCCTTTCATTCCCCAACAATAGGGCATCACAGCATTCGGTTCCAAGTTTTCAGGAAGTTTCCAACAACCGGAAGAATTAGATGAAAGTGTATCCAAAGCTATTAATTTTTCTTCCTCAAAACCAGCATTTGCCTCTTTCCACAACTGCCATACGGCATCACGATACTGCTCCACTTCTGACAGTTTCAATGACTTTCCTGCATCAAAGGTGGTTGTTTTACCAGAAAGGTATTCAGAAAAGAACGTAACAATCTCTTTTCTTACTTGCGTCTTCACTGATTTCTTTGGATAGATCTTATTAAACTCGAATTCATGAGCTGTCGAAAAGACAGTAGTGACAGCACAGATAATGCCTAAAAATAACATGTTTCTAATCGTATTCATATAACTCTGGATTTTGTCGTTTTTCAAATATTTGCCAATGATTTAATGTTATATACAAAGATAGAAATTAATGCCCAGCTCTCCCTGCTTTTTCCGTTTAATCTAAAGTGAATATCTTTTGTTTTTGAATAGTATACTCATGATTTTTATCTATATTTGTAATATACTATAAATGTTATGCTTATGCAAGATATAATAAACGGACGCTGTGGTTGGTGCGGAACTGACGAGCTGTATGTGAAATACCATGATCAGGAGTGGGGAAAACTGGTAACCGACGACAAGACGCTGTTTGAGTTTCTTGTGCTGGAGAGTGCCCAAGCCGGATTGAGTTGGATAACTATTCTTAGAAAACGTGAGGGATATCGCAAAGCCTTTTGCGATTTCGACGCCGAACTTGTAGCACAAATGACCGACGAAGATGTTGAAATGCTGATGCAGTTTGACGGTATTGTGAGAAACCGCCTGAAAATCAAATCGACAATCACCAATGCAAAGCAATTTCTCGCCATACAAAAAGAATTCGGTAGTTTTTATGACTACACACTTTCATTCTTTCCCGACAGAAAACCAATTATCAGTACCGTTCGTTCATTGAGTGAGATTCCTGTATCATCTCCCGAATCCGATACCATGAGCAAGGATATGAAAAAACGAGGATTTAAATTCTTCGGAACTACGATTTGCTATGCTCACTTGCAGGCTGCAGGATTTATCAACGATCATCTGGCAGACTGTATTTGTCGAAAAAGATAAATACAGATAAGTTTCTTATCCGGAGTAAACACGAAAGTCAATATTTAAGAACTACCTCCACAGAATCTTCACATTCCATAGAGGCAGTCTTTATATAAAATAAGAAAATCGCACACTTAGAGATTCTCCATCCAATCTATTTTATTTTTGCAATCAGTTCTTCCACCGAAACAAGATTCTGTTCGCCAGTCTCCATATTTTTCAGCATTGCTTTGCCTTCATTCATCTCGTTCTCTCCTACAATAGCAACGAACGGAATATTCTTCGCATTGGCATAGCTCATTTGCTTCTTCATCTTTGCCGCATCCGGGAAAATCTCAGCACGAATACCTGCCGCACGTACTTTTGCCAGTATATTCATAGAGAAAGCAGCTTCCTTCTCACCAAAGTTCACGAACAGCAATTCTGTACCGTTTACAGCTTCTTTCGGATAAAGATCCAGTTGATTCAAGACATCAAAAATCCGGTCTGCACCGAAAGAGATTCCGACACCCGACACTCCAGTCATACCAAATACTCCTGTCAGGTTGTCATAACGACCACCACCGGTGATACTACCGATCTGTACATCCAGAGCCTTCACTTCAAAGATAGCACCGGTATAATAATTCAATCCGCGAGCCAAAGTCAAATCAAGTTCAATTTCATTCTGTAAGCCCATTGTTTCTAACGTACCCAGAATAAATTCGCTTTCTTCCACTCCTTTCATACCTGTTTCGCTGGCTGCCAATACACTCTTTAAAGTAGCCAGTTTTTCAGCATTTGTTCCGCTCAACAAAATAATTGGCTGCAATTTGGCAATCGCCTCATCACTGATACCTTTCTCTTTCAGTTCCGTATTGACATTCTCCAAACCAATCTTATCCAGTTTATCAATAGCCACTGTGATATCTACGATTTTATCAGCTTCCCCGATGATTTCAGCGATACCGGAAAGAATCTTGCGATTATTAATCTTAATGCACACACGGATATTGAAACGGCTGAATACTGTATCGACAATCTGCATTAATTCTACCTCATTCAGCAAGGAATCACTACCGACCACATCGGCATCGCATTGATAGAACTCACGATAACGTCCTTTCTGCGGACGGTCTGCACGCCAAACCGGCTGTATCTGATAACGCTTGAACGGAAAAGTAATTTCATCACGATGCATTACCACGTAACGGGCAAAAGGCACCGTCAAGTCATAACGCAAACCTTTCTCACAGAATTTGCTTGCCAGCTTAACGGCATTACGACTCAATAACTCTTCATCCGTGATGCCTGAAAAGTAATCTCCGGAATTCTGAATCTTAAATAGAAGTTTATCACCCTCATCGCCATATTTCCCCATCAGTGTAGAAAGCATCTCCATCGATGGAGTCTCTATCTGCTGGAAACCATACAGATGATATACATCACGAATCGTATTGAATATATAATTACGCTTCGCCATTTCTACCGGCGAAAAGTCACGAGTTCCTTT
This sequence comes from Bacteroides sp. HMSC067B03, assembly GCF_001811315.1. NCBI lineage: Bacteria > Pseudomonadati > Bacteroidota > Bacteroidia > Bacteroidales > Bacteroidaceae > Bacteroides > Bacteroides sp. HMSC067B03. The sequence continues at coordinate 279,270 of NZ_KV804368.1, forward strand.
AGGAATACTTGGTTTTGCTGCCATGATATAATTACTGTTTAGTATTTTAATTGCGCAAATTTACTGCAAATTTCCGAGCAACGCTTGCATATATCCGAAAAAATCGTCAATATTGTAAAAAACGTGAATATACGTATTATGACTAAACAAGACGCCTCCACCGTCTTTGAAAACGATGGAGGCGCCCTAATAATTATTAAATTGGCTTCTTAGTCTCTTCTACCCATTGCAATCATAATATAATAAATCAATGTAGCCAACGAACCCAGTGCAGCTACTACATAGGTATATGCAGCAGAACGAAGAGCATCTTCGGCTTGTGTATGATTGTATGAATTTGTAATGCCGGATGAACTTAACCACACCAATGCACGTTTACTTGCATTGATTTCTACCGGCAAGGTGATAAAACTGAACAAAGTGGTGGTAGCAAACAGAATGATACCAATCCACAACAATTGCGGAAACGTATTGAACAGTAAAATACCACCCAACAACACCCAAGTCATGATAGAGGACGAAAAATTCACTACCGGAACCAAGGCACTACGCATTTTCAATGGAGCATACATGCGAGCATGCTGAACAGCGTGTCCACATTCGTGCGCTGCCACGGCAGCCGCCATGATACTATTACTTTCGTATACACCTTCACTCAGATTCACTGTTTTGTTAGCAGGATTGTAGTGATCGGTCAACTGACCGGGTGTATGAGTTACTTGTACATCATAAATTCCATTGTCGTGCAGCATCTTTAAAGCTACGTCGCGTCCTGTCATACCGTTTCCTGTCGGAATTTTGGAATACTTCTTGAATTTGTTCTGCAAATTCATCTGTACCAACCAACTTGCTACGGCAATACCAATAAATAATACCCAGTAAGACATCATATACTTTTCATTTTAATTATTACTCTATATCTATATAAACAAATTGTTTGCCAAAAATAAAGGGAAACTACGTATGTAACGATAGTTTCCCTATGCTTTTATGAAGAATTAGCTAAAAATTAGTCAATTGTTAGTTCTACAACGTAATCAACATCTTTGGGTATCTCTGCAAATTCCAGCAACACACCTGCTTTATTTTTAGAAAAACGGACGGGAGTACCATTTTTAAATAGCACTGCCTTCTTGACTTTCTTGTCTGCCAAAGGCAAGAACAACGCCTTATCCTGCAAATTCAAAATGTGTACATATAGTCTGTTCCCCTTCTGCGTCGTCACTCCCCAATCGTGTGGAGCAACTACACCGCCACGGGTTCCATATATCGTTTCACCGTATTGCTTCATCCACTCTCCCACTTCTTTCAACCGTTGTACGGCTACCTCCGGAAGTTCTCCGTCGGGTTGAGGACCGATATTCATCAGTAAGTTCGCATTCTTTCCTGCCGCTTTCACCAAATAATGAATCAGTGTCTTCGTCGATTTATAATTCTGATCTGTAATCTTATATCCCCACATGCCATTCATCGTTTCACATGTTTCCAAAGGCAGATGGCTAACACTTTGTCCGGAAAGTCCTGCTGTATTTTCTCCGGGCAGATCACGCTCAAATATCTGAATATCTTCACCGGAGAAGGGAGTCTGATGATGATTGTTTCCTATCAGGCAACCTGGCTGTAATCTATGTATCAGGGCATATTGTTCCGGCAATTCCCAATTAAAGTCAGGATTTCCATCCTGGTCCCACCAACCGTCAAACCAAATTGCTCCTATCGGACCATACTTAGTCAGCAACTCCGTCAGCTGATTATTCATGAATTGATAATAACTTTTCCAGTCTCCTTTCGGATTCGAACGTCCCGTTCCCCGTCCTGTACGTCCCCAGGGATAATCTTCCCGCGTCCAGTCAAGGTGAGAATAGTAGAAATGAAGTTTGATTCCCTGTTTGCTGCAAGCAGCTGTCAATTCCTTTATAATATCCCGTTTAAAAGGAGTTGCCTTTACAATGTTGAAATCCGAATACTTGGTATCGAACATGGAGAAACCATCATGATGGCGGGAAGTCAGACAAATATATTTGGCACCCGATGCCTTGATGGCAGCCACCCACTTATCTGCATCAAATTTGGAAGGATAGAAGCCACCTGCCAGTTTGGCATATTCCTTATAATTCAGATTATTGTTTGTCATAGTCCACTCACCGGTGGCAAGCATGGCATACAGTCCCCAATGAAGAAAAATTCCGAACTTATTATCCTGAAATTCTTCACGGGCTTTGAGATTTTCTTCACTAGGTTGGTAGGAAGGCTGTGCATAGAGCTGAGAAGATACTCCCAGACTCATACCTATTAACAATAGGAAAGAGATGAAATGTGTTTTCATAATGCGTTATAGTTAATATTGGGGGTAAAGAAAAAAAAGCGGAGTAATTTCCATTTCTCCGCCTCTCTCATTAAGTTATAGAACAAAGTTATTCTTCTATTCGACAGAATAACATTTCTTATTCTTCAGTATACCGTTCGATAGTCTGCGCTCTGTCCGGTCCAACAGATACAATCTTGATTTCCACACCAAGTTGTTCTTCAAGGAAAGTCAGATAAGCGTTGAATTCCTCGGGGAATTCGTCTTCACTCTGCATCTTTGTCATATCTGTCTTCCAGCCCGGCAGCTCTGCATATACAGGCTCTACACCTTCATTGATGTCGTATGGGAAATAATCTATCTCTTCGCCATCTATTTTATAAGCTACACAAGCTTTGATCGTATCGAATGTATCGAGTACATCGCTTTTCATCATGATCAACTTGGTAACACCATTTATCATTACAGAATACTTCAAAGCTACCAGATCAATCCATCCGCAACGACGTTTACGTCCTGTTACTGAACCAAATTCATGTCCCAGTGTGCACATATTGTCACCAGTTTCGTCGAACAGTTCTGTCGGGAACGGACCGGCACCTACACGAGTACAGTATGCTTTGAAAATACCAAACACTTCACCGATACGGTTCGGAGCTACTCCTAAGCCGGTACATGCGCCTGCACAAACCGTATTGGAAGAAGTTACGAACGGATACGAACCGAAATCAATATCAAGCATAGTTCCCTGAGCACCTTCGCAGAGAACGCTCTTGCCATCTTTCAGATAGTTGTTTACTTCATGTTCACTGTCCACAAAATGGAATTGCTTCAGATATTCGATACCTTCCATCCATGCTTTTTCGAGTTCAGTGAGATCATATTCATAGTTCAGACTCTTCAGAATTTGTTCGTGACGAGCTTTTGCCGCACCATATTTCTGATCGAAGTTATGAAGAATATCACCTACACGAACACCATTACGGCTTACTTTATCCGTATAAGTAGGACCGATACCTTTACCGGTAGTTCCTACTTTCGCATCTCCTTTAGCTGCTTCGTAAGCGGCATCCAGAATACGGTGCGTCGGAAGAATGAGATGAGCTTTCTTAGAAATGTGCAAACGCTCTTTCAATGGGTGTCCCGATGCTTCGAGTGCCTCAGCTTCCGCTTTGAACAATGCCGGATCGAGCACTACACCATTACCGATAATATTTACCTTATCTCCCTGAAAAATACCGGAAGGAATAGAACGAAGTACATACTTCTGTCCTTCGAACTCAAGTGTATGACCGGCATTCGGACCGCCCTGGAAACGAGCGACCACATCGTACTTAGGTGTTAATACGTCGACTACTTTTCCTTTACCTTCGTCGCCCCATTGTAATCCTAATAGAACATCTACTTTCATTTTTCTTTTTTATTGTTGTTACTGACTTTTTTCCGTTTATTAGCTCTGTCACACTTGCTGCACAATCCATATATATATAAGGAGTAATGCGAAAGTTGAAAGCGGCTTAATTTTGTATTTTCGATGGCATGCTGTAATTCCTCGTTCTGAAACTCGGTCACTTTGCCGCATTGAGTACATATCTGATGATGATGTGTCTCGCGATTGTATGATTTTTCGTATTGGGAGGAAGTACCGAACTGATGCTTGATGATCAGCCGTGCGTTGATAAGCAGAATAATAGTATTATAAAGAGTTGCCCGACTTACCCGGAAATTCTCCTGATCCATCATTCTGGAATAGAGCATATCGATGTCGAAATGGCCGTCGATGGAATAGATAGTTTCGAGTATGGCGTAACGTTCGGGAGTCTTTCGATGCCCGTTCGCTGTGAGATATTCTGTGAATATCTGTCTTACCGTATCTTTCACATTTTGAGTTTCCATCATCAGCACAAAATTAGCGCGAACAAAGTTAAGCCTTTTTTGTGGAAAGCAAAAGAATTTCTGAGAAATAAGTAACAGGTAATAAGTATTAGGTATGAACCGTAGTTACTTAAAATTCCATTCGGCAGATGATGCCCACATGACAATACCTAATACTTAATATTTATTACTTAATACTTATCATTAGCTTCTTCTCTCACCATATTATAGAGCATCTGCTCCGTTTCCACTGTAGAATCCGCCATCCCATCAACCAGCCGGCATACACGGAAAGCATGCTCTTCGTTATGTTGCATATACTTACGGATAACCAGCATAGCTGCATTCCGCACATGATAACTTTCAGAATGAACGGCACAGAATGCCTGGTCAAGCAACTCACCGGAAGCTCTTTCCGTCATATCCCCCTTTTTCATCAAAAGACGGGCTGCCGTCAGGAAACCGCAGGTTTGCACATATTCCTGTTCATCAGCCATCCAATGAAAAGATTTAGCAGGGGCATACGGCAGATGCTGAAAAAGATTCATACAGGTCAGCTCCGCTATCTCTATGTTACGGATGCTTTCTACCCAGATATCGGCAATCTCGGGATAAAATGTATCGATAGGCTGTAACATTCCCGCCATGATTTTACACTCGCGAATGTCCTCTTTCCACAATGCCTGCGCCAGGCCGTGATTCTTTTCGTAACCTTCGGCAATCATCTTTATGCGAGGAAGTTCAACTCCGAAATTGAGTTTGTATACCAACCCCTTTTCACGCATACTTTGGGACACAGCCCCGTTCATAGAGAGACGGAGCTGTGTTTTAATATCTTTCAGTTGTTCTTTTATATCCATTTTCAATATTAGTTATTTACGGAAGGCAACGGAGAATAATCTTTGCTGTAACGCAACATTTGCTCTACGTAGTCTTCGTCATAAGACACGGTAACATCAGTAATATTTCCATCCTTGTCAGTCACCAGTTCATATACCGGATTTATAAACCCTTTATAAGGAGCCAGATTCAGCTTTTTATAACGCTCCAACACTTCGGCATGCAAAGTCGGATCAACTTTCACCGCATAATTTTCGACCAATGTACGGGCTCCTTCAAAATCACCTGTTGACTTGATTCGCTGAATTTCAGCCAGCAGTTCACCGAACAGTTCACGTACTTTCTCGTAATCATTGACTACTACATAAGTTTTTCCGTCCTTCTTCACCATTTCGACCACTTTGTCGGGAGCACCTTTTTCAAATACCCAACGGGCAATCAGCTGGCGATTGCGCATGTGAGCCTCCTCTATATTGTTTCCCGGCTCAATGCGTACGAGTTGAGTCATCAGACCATTCATCAGGAATGTATAATACTCCGCTTTATATGCTTCAGCATCGGGAACAAGTTTCAATTCCACCAGCTTCGGATCAGCTACATAATACAGTCCGAACAAGTCAGCACGTGCTTCTTCGATTGTAGAGCCATAAACTTTCAATGCATCAGGATCTACCCCTGGAAGAAGCTTGCCGGAACCGTGTCCGAGACATTCATGTAAGTCGGTATGAAGTTCACCTGTCAGATCACCATATTGATCGATTCGCTGTCTTTCTTCATCATTGTAAACGAATTCTTCATTAAAACCATTTCCGTGAGCCGCCTTATTATAAGCATCTGTGATGTTACCAATCGTTACAGACTTAGAACCATGATGGGCGCGAATCCAGTTAGCGTTCGGAAGATTGATACCGATGGCAGTTGCAGGATATAAGTCGCCGGCAAGAATAGCTGCGGTGATCACCTTAGCAGATACTCCTTTTACTTTCTCCTTTTTGAAAGATTTATCGACCGGAGAATGATCTTCGAACCATTGCGCATTGCTGCTGATGATCTCCGTACGGTGGGTAGCTTCCAAATCCTTGAAGTTAACCAATGATTCCCAACTGGCTTTCACTCCCAGCGGATCACCATAACTTTCTGTAAAGCCATTCACAAAATCGATTCTGGAATCAAGATCTTTCACCCAAAGAATAGCATATTCATCGAAGTCCTTCAGACTGCCTGTTTCATAAAATTGAATCAGTTTGCCGATCACTGCCTTCTGCGCATCATTTTCAGCTACCGATTCCGCTTTCTTCAACCAGTATACGATCTTTTCAATCGCCTGAGTATAAAGTCCGCCTACTTTCCATACTTTTTCCTGTATTTTTCCATCCTCTTTGACCAGACGGCTGTTCAGTCCGTATGAAACCGGAGTTTCATCTTTCGGATCTTTCATTGCTCCGTAGAAGCTTTCCGCCTCCTGCTGAGTAACTCCGTCATAATAATTGCAGGCCGAAGTCAACACCAAGTCTTCACCATCCGCCTGATTTACACGTTTCGACATGATAGCCGGATCAAACATTACCGGGAAAAGCTCGTCACAGAGTTGTTCAGCAGTCTGTCCTTCCGCCAGCGGAAGTAATTGGGCATCCATTCCGAGTACAGCCTTCTTCAGGAAGTCTTGCGAGAAATCGGGCACAAACTTTTCCATACCATAATGATGATGAATGCCATTGGAGAACCATACCCGTTTGAGGTACACTTCCATATTTTTAAAGTCGGAAGTCGATTTGTCACCCTGATAATGGGTGTAAACAGCTTCGAGCATCCGACGGATTCTCAAGTTATACTTTCCATTCTGATCAAACAGGATGTCACGTCCTTCCAGGGCAGCCTGAGTCAGATAATAAACCAATTCTTTCTGTTTCAGCGTCAAAGTCTCGAATTCAGAGACCTTGTACCGCAATATTTGTAAGTCTGCAAATTGTTCCACTGTATAATCAAATTTATCTGCTTCAGCAGTTGTTGTTTTGGCTCCACCACAGGATGCAAGGATCGTAGCGGTTACGGCCATCGAAATAAAATGTTTTTTCATAATTACTGATATTGATTAATTAAATAAGAAAAGGAATTATCTCCGAACTTTTCATTCAGAGGTAATTCCTTTTGGTCAGTATCGGAAAACGCAATTACTTCTTACTATCAGCGTGTTTCTTGCGATATCCGTTAGGAGTTTCACCTACATTCTTGTAAAATGCAGCGTAAAAAGATTGACGATTTGCAAAGCCAACCATTGCGCTGATTTCTTCTACATTCTTGTCGGCATAACGCTTATCTGTCAACAAATGCAGAGCGTCTTTCACTCTGTATTCATTCAACAAACAAGAATAGTTCATACCAAAACGAGAATTCACTACTGCAGAAAGGTAACGAGTGTTCGTTTTCAATTCTTTAGCTAAATCCTTAGCTGAATAATCAGGATCTTTGTACTTCTTCTGAACAACTACAATGTTCAGAATCTTGTCATACAACTCGTCTGCCAGTTCCGGTCTGATTAATGACCGGTATGCAGCCTTCTTTTCTTTCTTTTCCCTCAAATTGTAGGGACGTTTCTTTGGAGCTTCCTCCGCTTTTTTGTTCTCTAAATCACTCATTGAATTAACTGGTTAGGGTTTGTTTATTTGTTATTAATTGCTCATTTGCAACGTTACATGTTACAAATGTCTTACTTTTTTTTTAAACACACAATTATTTTGTGCATTTTTTTTCTAATAAAACAATCAAAAACCTTGAAAAAGAGGAATTAAGGGTGAATAATAAGAAACTTTAACTCTTGAAGCATTAAAATCAAAACAGAAATCGAGACATGATAAAGATTGCTAAAGAAAAGCGTACCTTTGCCACAAAGTTTAAATAAATGTTGATGAAAGAAACTCTAAAAACATATTTCGGTTATGACAGCTTCCGCCCGTTGCAGGAAGAGATCATCCGTCACGTACTGAATAAGCAAGATGCACTGGTATTGATGCCCACCGGCGGAGGCAAATCGATCTGTTACCAACTGCCCGCATTGCTCTCCGAAGGAACGACTGTAGTAGTTTCTCCGCTTATTTCCCTGATGAAAGATCAGGTAGAAACATTGCAAGCCAATGGTATCGCGGCAGGAGCACTCAACAGCAGCAATGACGAAACCGAAAACGCCAATCTCCGTCGTGCCTGCGTTGAAGGCCGCCTGAAACTGCTTTATATCTCACCGGAAAAGTTAATAGCGGAAAAAGACTATCTGTTGCGGGATATGAGCATTTCACTCTTTGCCATTGACGAAGCGCACTGTATTTCCCAATGGGGCCATGACTTCCGACCGGAATATACACAAATGGGAATGCTCCATCAGCAATTTCCTCAGATACCGATTATCGCATTAACGGCAACAGCGGATAAAATAACCCGCGAGGATATTATCCGACAGTTGCATCTGGTTCAACCCCGGACGTTTATTTCTTCTTTTGACCGTCCCAACATCAGCCTGGACGTGAAACGCGGTTTTCAGGCAAAAGAGAAAAATAAAGCGATTCTGGAATTTATCCATCGCCACAGAGAAGAAAGCGGAATCATCTACTGCATGAGCCGCAATAAAACGGAAACCGTAGCACAGATGCTGCAAAAACAAGGAATCCGATGCGGTGTTTATCATGCCGGACTGTCTTCGCAACATCGGGACGAAACTCAGAACGATTTCATCAACGACCGCATTCAGGTAGTATGTGCTACGATTGCCTTTGGTATGGGAATCGATAAATCGAATGTCCGTTGGGTCATCCATTACAACCTTCCTAAAAGTATTGAAAGTTTTTATCAGGAAATCGGGCGTGCAGGGCGTGATGGCTTGTCAAGTGATACAGTATTGTTCTATTCATTGGGGGACTTGATACTGTTAACTAAATTCGCCACAGAAAGCAGTCAGCAGGCCATCAACCTGGAAAAACTGCAACGTATGCAACAATACGCTGAAGCAGATATCTGCCGCAGAAGAATCCTGCTGAGCTATTTTGGAGAAACCTCAACAGAAGATTGCGGAAACTGTGATGTCTGTAAAAATCCGCCACAACGGTTTGACGGTACGGTGATTGTACAAAAAGCATTAAGTGCCATTGCCCGGGCGAATCAACAAATAAGTACGGGTACATTAATAGATATTCTTCGTGGAAGTTATTCGGCAGAAGTGACGGCAAAAGGATATCAGGAATTAAAAACATTTGGTGCAGGAAGAGACATACCACCTCGTGACTGGCAAGATTATTTACTCCAGATGTTACAACTGGGCTATTTTGAAATAGCCTACAATGAGAACAACCATCTCAAAATTACTCAAAGCGGAAGTGACATTCTTTTTGGAAAAGCAAAAGCGACACTCGCTGTGATTCACCGGGAAGAAATCGCGACAGGAAAAGGGAAAAAGAAGAAGGTAGTCATTGCCAAAGAACTTCCTTTCGGCATCCCCGGTGGAGAAAACGAAGATTTATTCGAAGCATTAAGGGCATTGCGGAAACAAATAGCAGATCAGGACGGACTTCCGGCATACATCGTCTTGTCTGATAAAGTGCTGCATCTGCTTAGTATTTCTCGCCCGACTACCATCGAAGAATTCGGAGAAATCAGTGGTATCGGAGAGTTTAAGAAGAAGAAATACGGAAAAGAGTTCGTGAACCTGATCCGACAGTTTGTATAGTAATCCGGTGCTAATTTATCGACTTCGTAAAAAAACGCTCGATATAAAAAAGACATATTATTACGTCGTTATGAAATGAAATCAGGCAGGATTACACGGATGAACACGGTTTTAGTAGTCTATCCAATCTCCTAAAACCGTGAAATCGGTGTAATCCGTGCCTAAAAAAATCAGTTATTTATCCTATTATCCATTTACTTCCCGGTATAAACGAGATAAGTTTCGTAGTCACATAACAGCAAATAAATGTACTTACTGCAATGCATGGTATCGCGGCAACAGTAGGTAATTCCAGAGTACTCTTGAACACTGTCGCCCACAATCCGAGCCAGAATATGTGCATAAGATACATACCATAGCTGAGTTTCGACATGTCAGTTACAAGCCGTGGAGCTTCCGCACGGTTTATGCATGTGAAAAGCAAGAATGTACCTGCAGTTAAAAGTACGCAGTTGATTGTACAGAAGGCCCATCCTATCTCTATCACAGGTGTAGAAAGAGTTTCTCCCGGTATAGCCTGTATATAGAATGAGTAAATTGTCAATGCAGCTCCGACAACCATCAAAACAAGTCCTACGATAAAACGTCTGGAGCGGTCCCAAGTTAGATGTACACGTATATAATGTGCCAGTACAAGATATCCAAGGAAACCTGAGAAGTACCATAACATGTGGTATTCATTCCAGAAACATTGTCCCCACACTTCACCAAACCAGCGGTTAAAGTACGGCATACATGTTGATAACAGGAACAGTCCAATGAAGAAACGTTCTTCTTTCGCCGTGGCTTTATTCAGCCATGGAGATATAATAGGTATAAACAGGTAAAGACTGATCAGAGGATACATGAACCAAAAGTGTCCGGCAAGCGTCGGAAAATTCAGGAGTATCCGAGACAAGTCCTTTAATGATGTTTCTCCATCTAGCTGTCCCCACAACATTGGCAGGGTAGAATATAATATCATAAATATGAAAAACGGCGGCAGGATATGAGTGAAGCGGCGGCGATAAAATTGCCATGAGGTCTGCCCCTCTTTCATCGGTACCAGCAAATAGGCAGAGACAATCATGAACAGTGGTACTGCCATACGTGAAAAGCCGTCGTACACGGCCACCCACAAACGGTCTGCCTCATTAGCTAAATAAGACTGCGGTCCTGCCATATCGGTAGATCCGGCAGCACCGTAAAAGTTTTCACTGGCGTGGACCACCATAACAAGGAAACATGCGAACACGCGCACGTAATCTAAAAAAACGATACGTTTCATTTTCTGTTTGAGTATTAGTTAGTAGTAAAAATGTTTTTAGTTTTGTCTTTTCTATGCGGAACATGTATTCATAGCGGAAATACTGCACTTAGTTTCCGTATACTGTCTGAAGTTCTACTTACATTGTTTTAGCTGCTCGTGCAAATCAGCAGGAGGTATGCCCAGCGAAATAGCTTTTTCAAAATCCGTTTTAGCCAATGCTTTCTTTTTCTGTGTCAGATAAATATTGCCACGCAGCAGATAGGCATCCGCCGAAGACGGCTTCAGGCGAATCGCTTCTTCCAGGTCAACGAGAGCCAAATCTTCATGCTTCATTTCACGTTCTACATCAGCACGGGCAATATAGAGAGTCGCATCTTCGGGAGTCGCCGCAATCATCTTATTAAGGATTTCGAGCGCTTCCTTGAACTTCCCTTCTTTCTGTTCCAGGGTAGCCAGACCCAGCCGCCCGCTATAATTCTGCGGATCAAGCTCCAACAGGCGATTATAATCGATTCGTGCCGCAGGATAATCCCTCCGGAGCACATAGATATATGCCCGCATCAACAGCGCTTCTTTATTTTGCTTGTCTTCGTCAAGTACCAGGCAATAATCGGTATAGGCACGATCCGTATTTCCCATTTCCAGATTGATCGCAGCCCGATCCAGCAAGATAGGCACTGCCAATGGAGCAAAGTTCAATGCAAAGGAATAAGATTCGAGTGCCTTATCATATTCCCCCATACGGCGCTGTACCAACCCCAGATTGGAGAAAAGCATGGCATTCTTCGCATTCTTCGGTTCCAGTTTCAAAGCCTGAAGCAAAAGCTCTTCCGCTTTGTGGAGACTGTCCATCTCGATATATTCAATCGCCTTTTCTGATAATTGCTGATAGGTTTGCGCACATAAGGCAACTGGAAAGCTAAACAATAAAATTAAAATAATTCTTATCATGGTTTAAGTATTAATCCAAAGGATAGGCATCAAAAGCGAACAATTCCGTCGACAGATAGCGTTCTCCCGTATCAGGTAACAACGCAACAATTCTTTTGTTCTTGAATTCCGAACGCTGTGCCAACTGACGGGCTGCATAAACAGCCGCTCCCGAAGAGATTCCGGCAAGCAACCCTTCTATAGCAGCCAGCTCCCGTCCGGCACGAATAGCTTCATCATCGGGCACACCGATTACTTCATCCACTACAGAAGCATCATAAAGTCCGGGAATAAAATTCGCTCCGATTCCCTGTATACGATGGGGAGCAGCCTGCCCTCCCGCCAATATGGGAGACGACGCAGGTTCTACCGCAACAATATATACATTCGGATTATGTTTTTTTAAAGCACGTGCTACACCGCAAATCGTCCCTCCGGTTCCTACTCCGGCAACGAACACTGCCACTTCGCCATCTGTGTCCCGCCAGATTTCTTCTCCCGTTGTCCGCTCATGGACAGCAGCATTCGAAGGATTTTCAAACTGTTGCAGAATGACCGAACCGGGAATACTATCCCGCAACTCCTGCGCCTTGGCAATAGAAGCTGCCATACCTCCCAGTCCATCCGTCAACACAATCTGCGCACCCAGTGCTTTCAACAGATTTCTCCGTTCCAGACTCATCGTTTCGGGCATAGTCAATATCAGATGATATCCTTTAATGGTCGCTACCATTGCCAGTCCAACTCCTGTATTTCCACTGGTCGGTTCAATGATTGTAGCACCGGGCTTCAGTGCTCCACGGGCTTCCGCATCTTCAATCATGGAAAGAGCGACTCTGTCTTTCACGCTTCCCGCCGGATTAAACGCCTCCAGTTTAGCAATAATATTCTGTTCAAGACCATACTTTCCACTATAACCGGAAAGTTCCATTAGAGGTGTATTACCCACTAAATCTGTTAATTTATTCGCAATTTTTGCCATCATTCACCTCGTTTTATCAGGTTGATGCGCAAAGATACAGAAAAGAATTGTACCTTTGTCTCCGTTCATTATTTTTAAGTTTATAGATATGAAAAAGAGAATACTGCAATTTCTCACGACTTATTTTTTGTTCGTTCTTCTGTTTGTCCTTCAAAAACCTATTTTCATGGTTTACTACCATGAACTTTATACAGACGCCTCCATCGGCGATTATTTCAACGTTATGTGGCACGGCTTGCCTCTGGATTTCTCACTGGCAGGATATCTGACTGCTATTCCGGGCTTCCTGCTTATCGCTTCCGCCTGGACGAAATCTTCCATATTACGCCGTATCCGGCAAGGTTATTTCGGAATCATCTCTTTTGTGATGTCCTGTATCTTCATTGTCGATCTGGGCTTGTACGGCTTCTGGGGATTCCGGCTGGATGCTACTCCGATCTTCTATTTCTTCTCCTCCCCGAAGGATGCGATGGCGAGCGTCAGTTTCTGGTTTATATTACTCGGTGTACTGGCTATGCTGATTTACGCAGCCATTCTCTACGGTATTTTCTACACCGTACTTATTCGGGAGAAAACACCACTGAAAATACCTTATCAACGGCAATATGTATCCCTCGTTCTTTTGTTGCTGACAGCTGCGCTTTTCATTCCCATCCGCGGTGGTTTTTCCGTGTCAACCATGAATCTGAGTAAAGTATATTATAGTCAGAATCAGCGAATGAATCATGCTGCCATCAATCCGGCATTCAGTTTTATGTATTCCGCTACCCATCAAAACAATTTCGATAAGCAATATCGGTTCATGGACCCGAAAGTTGCGGATAATCTGTTTACAGAAATGCTGGATAAACCTGTTACTGCAACAGACAGTATCCCACAAATTCTGAATACTCAGCGCCCGAATATTATCTTTATCATCCTCGAAAGTTTTTCTACACACCTGATGGAAACGATGGGAGGACAACCAAATGTGGCAGTGAATATGGATAAATTCGGAAAAGAAGGAGTGTTATTCACTAATTTCTATGCAAACAGTTTCCGCACAGATCGCGGACTGGCCTCTATTATCAGTGGTTATCCCGGTCAGCCAAGTACCAGTATTATGAAGTATCCTGAAAAGACAGACGGGCTCCCTTCCATTCCACGCAGTCTGAAAGATGCCGGATACAGTCTGGAATACTACTACGGAGGAGATGCAGACTTCACTAACATGCGTTCCTATCTGGTTTCATCGGGCATTGAGAAGATTATTTCAGAGACAGATTTTCCTTTGTCCGAACGCCCGGGCAAATGGGGAGCACCGGACCACGCACTCTTCCAACGTTTTATGAAAGACCTGAAAGAAGAGAGACAACAGGAACCCTTCTTCAAAATTGTACAGACATCAAGCAGTCATGAGCCCTTTGAAGTTCCCTTCTACCGGTTGGATGACAAAGTCCTGAATGCTTTCGCCTACGCAGACAGTTGTGTAGGAGATTTTGTGAAACAGTATAAGGCGACTCCTATGTGGAAAAATACGCTGATTGTACTTGTACCGGATCATTTGGGTGCCTACCCCCGTCCGGTAGAAAATCCGCTGGAGGGACATACAATTCCGCTCATACTTATCGGAGGAGCTGTGAAGGAACCACGAGTCGTAGAGACCTATGCTTCACAGATTGACATCGCTGCTACTCTACTTTCTCAGCTGGGATTACCGCATGATGACTTTACCTTCAGTAAGAATATCTTCAATCCGGCTTCTCCCCACTTCGGGTATTTCACAGAACCGACCCTGTTCGGCATGGTGACTGCGGAAAATCAATTAGTGTACAATCTGGATGCCAATACCGTTCAGATAGACGAAGGAACTGAGAAAGGAGCGAATCTGGAAAAAGGAAAAGCCTTCCTTCAGAAGCTATATGATGACTTGGCTAAACGATAAGATCAAACAAATCCCTTTTCAATAATACGATTTATTTTATGATAGAATTTCTTTCAGATATAGACACCCAACTGCTTTTATTCTTCAACGGAATACATTCGCCTTTCTGGGATTACTTCATGAGTGCATTCACAGGTAAAGTTATATGGGTACCGATGTATGCCAGTATTTTATATATACTGCTCAAGAATTTTCATTGGAAAGTGGCATTGTGCTATGTGATAGCAATCGCCCTCACTATCACGTTTGCCGATCAGATGTGCAATAGTTTTCTTCGTCCGTTGGTAGGTCGCCTGCGTCCCTCCAATCCGGAAAATCCAATAGCGGATTTGGTCTATATCGTGAATGGAAGACAAGGAGGAGGATTCGGTTTCCCTTCCTGTCATGCTGCCAATTCTTTCGGACTTGCCATATTTCTGATTTGCCTGTTCCGTAAACGCTGGTTAAGCATATTTATCGTGCTTTGGGCATTTACCAACTCTTACACACGCCTGTATCTGGGATTGCATTATCCCGGTGATTTAGTAGCAGGAGCCATTATCGGTGGATTCGGAGGTTGGCTGTTCTACTTTATCGCCCACAAGTTAACGGCACGACTTCAGTCAGATACTCCTACTCCTGCTCTTGAAAAGGGTACCGGCATGAAACAAACGGAAGTTATGATCTATACCGGATTGCTGACTTTAGCAGGCATTATCATCTACTCCATCGTGCAAAGTTAGTTTATAACATGGGTAAAAAAAATATCATCCATAAGTTATTCAACAATCTCAAAAAACCGGAAGGCTTTTGGGGAAGAGTCATTCTCCGGGAAATGAACAAACGGCACACTTTGCTTTCCGAATGGGGAATGTCACATATAGCATGGAATAAGGAATGGAATGTGCTCGACATTGGTTGCGGTGGCGGAGCCAATCTTACACAGTTGATGCGTCGCTGTCCGCAAGGAAAAGCATACGGCATTGACATTTCACCGGAAAGTGTCCTTTTCGCACAGAAGAAAAACAAGAAATATCTTTCCACCCGCTGTTTTATAGAACAAGGCACGGTAGACACACTGCCTTATACCGATGAAATGTTCGACGTAGTCACTGCATTCGAGACGGTTTACTTTTGGAACGATCTTCCGAAAGCATTCACCGAAGTAACACGGGTATTAAAGCGGAACGGACATTTCCTGATTTGCTGCGAACTGAATAACCCGTCAGTCAAAACTTGGACAAATCTGATTGACGGGATGATTATTCGTTCTTGTGATGAATTGAAATCCATACTCTTGCAGTCCGGCTTTGTCTCCATTGCTTCATATAAGCATGAAAAAGGGCCTTTGTGCATAGTAGCCCGGAGAATAACTGAGTAATAATCTTATCGGGCTAATACGATTTCTGAATAAGGAAATCCGCCCCCTGGATATAATGACTCCCAGCTACCTTTTAGTAAATCATATACATAAATCAGCCTTCCATTCCGACTACCATCAAACAATACATAAAGTTCTTGTTTCTTAAAATCTTCCGAAACAAGTGTGGCTACTGAACACGCAGCATTAGAGAATGTGGTGAAAGGTTCGTCCAGCGTCTTTGTAGCCGGATTCCATAACCTAAATTCTGTTCCATCTCCCTCCTCTGCCGTCGCACCATTTCTCTTCGATACGATATATCCGCCAACACGTGTATATTTAGCCGTTCCCATACCTTCTACAGGCTTAACTATCCAAAAAGGGATCAATGCCACAGCCTGTATCGGCTCGCCAACATATATACTTTTCTCTTCCATATTTTGTCCGTTCAAGACTACTGGTGAAAAAGTTCCATCGCCATTATCAGCCGAACAGAGTATATTTCCATCACTCATTTGTATACAGGGATAACGTGACAATACTTCAGCCTTCATTCCTTCGGGCAGCAGAAAACCATAATCAGATTTCTCCGGCATATACATTCTGGTATAGGGCATCACATTAACTGTTTTAACAAATAAACGGTCTCCACCTTGATATACCCCAAATACAGAGTTACCGGTCGCTATCCCCATTGTTACAAGCTGATCAGCTCCCGTTTTTTCCCAATAGTTCATAGAAAGATCATAAAGCCCGGTCGTACGACGATTATCCTGCGTCCATACTCCACTAAGACTCCAGCTTCCGGGAAGGTTGACTACACAAGAGAAGTCTTGATTGTCTGCAAGTCGTACTATCTCTACTGTCTGTGGCTTTTCAAGATTGATGTATTCGATAGCATAAGGACGGTCAGTATTGGAACGAGAATTAATGATACCATAAAGCTGAAAATCTTTGGGTGCCTGTCCATCCGCCACTGAAATCTTTCCTAAAGACATCATTTGACCGGAGCGGCATAACAAGATTTCCGTTGTAGAAGCAGGCCAGTGTCCGGGAGCCAGAAAAGTAATGCTCGTAGCCGTCTTTTCCGTTATAACACCCCGTCCCCCTTTAGCATATCCTTCATGCAGCACTTCATCTTGAAGCGGCCAGCGGATATCGAACATGATTTCATCATTGTCCTGGAATCCTTTCGCCATTATCGTTACCTTTTCACCAGGCTTGAATACTGTTCCCGAAGCAGGCATTACAACATTGGTCACTAAAATCGGTTGTTCATCCTTGTCATCAGAGCTACACGCTGCAAGCAGCAAACCCAACAGTAAGAATAGATAATTTTTTGTCATAGCATTTGTGTATTAATCTGTGCAAATATACTGTTTTTCATTAGCAAATATCTTACTCTTTTACTTTTTAACAGTCCGACTAGTTTTTTCTCCCAACGGACTCATTTTATTCAGTAAAAAAACAAAGAAACGAAATGAACAAAAAAGAGGCTGAACTCCGTTTTAAGAATCCAGCCTCCATATATCTTGTTCAGAATGATCTGTTTAAGCCTTCTTAATATAGTCAACAATCCACTGTCCTACTTCCTTTGTACCGTATTTGGCACCATCAGCTACTTGGATTTCCGGTGTACGCACGTTTTCATCCAGTGATGCATCAACCGCCTTACGAATCAGCGCACCTTCTTCCTTGCAATCGAAATATTCAAACAACATAGCTACAGACAGAATCTGTGCCAACGGGTTCGCAATATTCAAGCCCTTCGCCTGTGGCCATGAACCATGAATCGGTTCGAATACCGGAGTACTTTCACCAGTAGAAGCTGAAGGAAGCAATCCCATAGAGCCGCTGATAACAGAACCTTCGTCAGTCAGAATATCACCGAA
Organism: Bacteroides sp. HMSC067B03; assembly: GCF_001811315.1. Classification (NCBI taxonomy): domain Bacteria; kingdom Pseudomonadati; phylum Bacteroidota; class Bacteroidia; order Bacteroidales; family Bacteroidaceae; genus Bacteroides; species Bacteroides sp. HMSC067B03. The sequence goes on from NZ_KV804368.1 coordinate 297,317, forward strand.
TGTATTTTCAGTCACCATCACGTCAAAGAAAGCAGGTTCCTGGATCATCTTCATTGCAGCATTATCCACAAACATATAGTCAGTAGTCACTTCCGGATAGTTCGGAGCCATTTCCTGTGCAATCTGACGCCACAGACGGGAAGAAGCCAAAACGTTTGCCTTATCCACCACAGTCAAGTGTTTTCTGCGCTTCATTGCATATTCAAAAGCAACTTTCAGAATACGTTCAATTTCCGGACGAGTGTAGTAGTTAGTATCGTATGCCTTATCATTATCCTGATATTTCTCACCGAAATACATACCTCCGGTCAACTCACGGATACAGATAAAATCTGCATTTTCAACAAGTTCTGCACGCAACGGAGATTTATGGATCAGACATTTGAATGTCTGTACCGGACGAATATTGGCAAACAATCCTAATTTCTTACGCATTGCCAGCAATCCCTGTTCAGGGCGCACTTTTGCAGTAGGATCATTGTCAAACTTCGGATCGCCTACGGCTGAAAACAAAACAGCATCTGCATTCTTGCAAACCTGATATGTTTCTTCCGGGAACGGATCACCCACTTTATCAATCGCATCTGCACCGCAGATCGCATATTCGTAACTTACTTTATGACCAAATTTCTCGCAAACGGCACTCATTACATCTACACCTTGTACCGAAATCTCGGGTCCGATGCCGTCGCCTGCTAATACAGCAATCTTAAAATCCATAATCGTCAATTCTATCTATTTATATACTTATAAAAACATTCTTCGGGCAAGTAACTTCCACTTACTCTTTCTCATATTCATCTTCAATGAGGTTCAGCATCTTCATTGTAGCTTTGATAGCTGCCTCAGTCTGGTCGGCATCCAGTCCGCGGGTACGGAACACTTGTTCGTCATAACTCCAAGTGATGACTGTCTGCACAAATGCATCCGTACGTCCACCGGGAGGGATCGTTACCGCGTAATTCGTCAACATCGGGAACTTGCGTCCCAATGTCACCTTATATATCTTACGCAATGCACGTACAAAAGCGTCATATTGTCCATCGCCACCCGAGCTTTCCTCGTACTCCTTGCCGTTGATTTCTATTTTCAAAGTAGCCATCGGTTTCAGTCCATGAGCCAGATTTACAAAATAACTCTTTAACTTGACCTTCTCACCTACTGCTCCATGCTTCAACACATCAGAAACAATGTATGGCAAATCTTCCTGAGTGACTAGTTCTTTCTTGTCTCCCAGTTCGATAATGCGCTCCGTTACTTTACGCATTGCATCTTCGTCCAGCTCCAATCCGAGGTCTTCAAGGTTCTTGCGGATATTTGCTTTGCCACTCGTTTTCCCTAACGCATATTCGCGTTTACGTCCAAAACGTTCGGGAAGCAAGTCATTGCAATACAGATTATTCTTGTTATCGCCATCGGCATGCACTCCTGCTACCTGTGTAAATACATTCTCACCGACAATCGGCTTATTGGCAGGAATTACAATACCCGAATACGATTCTACTACCCGGCTGACATCGTTCAAGCGACTTTCATCAATATTGGTTATAGCATTGAAATGATCTTTCAGAATAGCCTGAACACTCGCAAGAGGTGCATTACCCGCCCGTTCGCCCAGTCCGTTTATAGTAGTGTGAAGTCCTTTAACGCCACTCAGCACAGCAGCCAACACGTTGCTCACAGCCAGATCATAATCATTGTGCGCATGGAAGTCAAAATGTGTATCTGGATACCGTTTCTTCATCTTCCGCATATACTCTATCACTTGCAGCGGATTCAGGATTCCCAGTGTATCGGGCAGCATATAGCGTTTGATACTCGTTTCCTTCAAGCCATCCATCAACTGAAACACATAGTCGGGAGAATCCTTCATTCCATTGCTCCAGTCTTCCAGATATACGTTCACGTTGATATCCTGCTCGTCAGCATAGTGTACTACGTTGACGATATCCGCGATGTGTTGTTCCGGAGTTTTTTTAAGTTGCTGCGTACAATGCTTCAGCGAACCTTTACAAAGGAGATTGATTACGCGGCAGCCGGTATGTTGTATCCAGTCCACCGAAGTCTGACCGTCAACAAACCCCAGCACTTCCACCTTGTGAAGCAGATTGCGGCGGGCTGCCCAGTCGCAAATCATCTTCACGGCTTCAAACTCACCGTCCGACACACGCGCTGACGCAACCTCTACCCGGTCTACTTTTAAGTCTTCTAACAGTAAACGGGCAATCATTAGTTTCTCATGAGGCACAAAAGACACTCCGCTGGTCTGTTCACCGTCACGGAGCGTTGTGTCCATGATCTCTATTTTGACGCCTTGTTTTCCCATTCTTCTATTTTATTTTTATTGCTTAGCAAAAAGTCGATGTCGTCCAATCCGTTCATCAGACAAAGTTTCTTATAAGCATTGATTTCAAAATGTTCACTCTTGCCTGTTGCTTTGTTAGTGATGGTCTGTTCCGGAAGATTCACTTCCACCTCCATCTTCGGATTGGCAGCAATAGAGTCAAAAAGCTCCTGCAAGAATTCTTCTGTAACAACTACCGGAAGAACGAAGTTGTTCAACTCATTATTCTTATGAATATCGGCAAAGAAACTTGATACCACTACACGGAAACCATAACCGGCAATTGCCCAGGCTGCATGCTCGCGGCTGGAACCCGAACCGAAATTCTTTCCTGCCACCAATACTTGCCCGCTGTAAGTGGGATCATTCAACACAAAGTCCTTGTTCAAAGAACCGTCAGCATTATAACGCCAGTCACGAAACAGGTTATCACCAAAAAACTTTTCTTCACGAGTGGTCGCTTTCAGAAAACGTGCCGGAATAATCTGGTCAGTATCTACATTTTCTAAAGGAAGGGGTACACAAGTACTTGTTATTATATTAAATTTTGTCTTCATTTCATTTTCAATTATCAATTATCCATTAAATAAGTTCCCGCGGATCGGTTATCACTCCTGTCACCGCAGCGGCAGCAGCAACCAGCGGACTGGCCAGCAATGTGCGCGCTCCCGGACCCTGACGACCTTCAAAGTTACGGTTGCTAGTCGATACAGAGTACTTTCCGGCAGGAATCTTATCGTCATTCATCGCCAGACAAGCTGAACATCCCGGCTGACGGATTGCAAATCCTGCCTCAGTCAATATCTTGTCAATTCCTTCCTTACGAATCTGCGCATCTACCATCCATGATCCCGGAACCAGCCATGCGATTACATTATCCGCTTTTTTGCGTCCCTTCACGAGAGAAGCAAATGCACGGAAATCCTCAATGCGACCATTAGTACAAGCACCTAAGAATACATAATCAATCTTTTTGCCCAGCAATGATTCACCCGGCTGGAATCCCATATATTCCATCGATTTATTGAAAGAAACCTGTGCAGCTTCTCCCATCCCTTCCGTAGTAGGAATGTTTTGCGTAATTCCCATTCCCATTCCCGGATTAGTTCCATAGGTAATCATCGGTTCGATATCTGTCGCATCAAAACGAACCTCCTTATCGAATACGGCATCATCATCGCTCTTCAGTGTCTTCCAGTATTCTATAGCCTGATCCCATGCCTCCCCTTTCGGAGCATTTTCACGACCTTTGATATATTCGAAAGTCACTTCATCCGGAGCAACCATTCCACCACGTGCTCCCATTTCAATAGAAAGGTTACAAAGAGTAAGACGTCCTTCCATAGTCAGATTGCGGATTGCCGAACCTGCATATTCCACAAAGTAACCGGTAGCACCGCTGGTAGTCATCTTAGACATCATGTACAGGGCAATGTCTTTCGCTGTCACGCCCTTACCCAGTTCACCATCTACAGTAATGCGCATTGTTTTCGGTCTTGACTGAAGGATACATTGTGAAGCCAGCACCATTTCCACTTCACTGGTACCAATACCGAAGGCGATTGCCCCCATTGCCCCATGAGTGGAAGTATGCGAGTCGCCGCAAACGATCGTCATGCCCGGTAATGTCAACGCACGTTCCGGACCTACCACATGGATAATTCCATTTTTAGGATGCATCATACCGAAATGTGTCAGACCGAAGTCTTTTGCATTCTTCGTCAGCGTATCCACCTGAGTTTTGGAGATCGGATCTTCAATCGGTTTATCCTGATCATGTGTCGGAGTATTATGGTCGGGCATGCAGAACACCTTTTCCGGGCGCAATACCTTGATTCCACGCTCACGCAATCCGGCAAAAGCCTGCGGGCTGGTCACTTCATGACAATATAAACGATCAATATAAAGTTGTGTCGGGCCATCTTCCACCGTAGTCACCACGTGGGCATCCCATATCTTATCAAATAATGTATTCATCTGTTATCTATATTTTTACTATGTATGATTTATAATTAATGCGAGTTACGTATTTCAGTACCACTTTCTTTATTCCTTACGCCTTGAATTTGTTAATACAGTCGATATAAGCTTCTACTGATGCAGCAATAATATCCGTATTTGCTCCGAAGCCATAATATATCTGATTATCGTATTCCACCTGCATGTGAACCTTACCTACATCATCACTTCCCTTGCTGATTGCCTGAATAGTGAACTCTTTCAATGTCATGTGACGGTCTACAATCTTCTTCAGTGCCTTAATAGCAGCATCCACCGGACCATTGCCACTTGCACAGGCTTCAAACTTCTCACCGGAAATATTCAGTCCCAGACTGGCAACCGAACGGACGCCAACACCGCTTGTCACCTGCAAGTATTCTAACTTAATACGGTGATTCTGGCTACGGTCTGCTCCTGCCAATACCAGCACATCATCATCATTGATGTCTTTTTTCTTATCAGCCAACTTCAGGAACTCTTCATATACCTTGTCCAACTTCTCCTGATCCAGGTTCACTCCCAAGATCGAAAGGCGATTCTTCAATGCCGCACGTCCGCTACGGGCAGTCAGTACGATCGAGTTATCATCAATACCTACATCATGCGGATCGATAATCTCATAAGTCTGCACATTCTTCAATACGCCGTCCTGGTGAATACCCGAAGAATGAGCAAAAGCATTACGGCCTACGATCGCTTTATTCGGCTGAACAGGCATATTCATTAAGCTCGATACCATACGGCTGGTCGGGTAAATCTTCTGTGTATTGATATTTGTCTGAATATCAATTTCGTGATGACTCTTAATAATCATCGCAATTTCTTCGAGAGCAGTATTTCCCGCACGTTCGCCGATACCATTGATTGTCACCTCTACCTGACGTGCCCCATTCAAAACACCCGCTATTGTATTAGCTGTTGCCATTCCCAAATCGTTATGACAGTGGGTAGAAATGATTGCGTTATCGATGCCATCTACATGGTCAATCAAATATTTAATCTTAGCACCATATTCTGAAGGCAGACAATAGCCTGTCGTATCCGGTATATTCACCACCGTAGCTCCTGCTTTAATAACCGCTTCTACCACACGTGCCAGATATTCATTGTCCGTACGCCCTGCATCCTCTGCATAAAACTCCACATCATCCACAAAACGACGTGCATACTTCACTGCTGCTACCGCACGTTCAATAATCTCTTCCCGATTGGAATTGAATTTATATTTAATATGAGAATCAGAAGTACCGATACCTGTATGGATACGTTTATGCTTGGCAAATCTCAATGCATCTACTGCTACATCGATATCCTTCTGAACCGCACGGGTCAACGCACAAATAGTAGGCCAAGTCACCGCTTTTGAAATTTCAATCACTGAATTAAAATCTCCCGGGCTGGAGATAGGGAAGCCGGCTTCAATTACATCCACTCCCAAAGATTCGAGCGCCTTCGCTACCTGAATCTTCTCCACTGTGTTCAACTGACATCCCGGAACCTGTTCACCATCCCGAAGGGTGGTATCAAAAATAAATAACCTATTGTCCATCTTCTATCATTTTATGTTATTATTAGCTCAAAAAAAAACCTTTCGCACTTGGAAGTGAGAAAGGCTTTCGTATATTTTCAGTATACACAGTTACGCGCAGCACTCACTTCCACTAACCTTTGATAGTAGAATAATAATACCGCATAGTAGAATATGTATAAACATCTGATTCATTTTTTGTCTCTTTTATAGTTTGACGGTGCAAAGGTATGGATTATTTCTATACTACCAAATAATACGTTACTTTTTTATCGAAAATAATTTCATTTCATAAGTTAAAGTCGGTTATTAGCAAAAAAGTATCACTAATTAAGCACTGCATTTCGTCAAACAGAAAAAGGGGGTATAGTGCAGACACACCATACCCCCTTTAATTTATCGTTCTAAATCAATAGATTACTTCTTATCACAGCATTCTTTCTTTTCTGCGCAATCAGCTTTCTTATCGCAAGCAGTAGCACAAGAGTCTTTAGCCTGGCAGCAAGAGTCAGTTGCTTCAACAGCAACAGCTTCTACAGTTTCAACTGTTGCTTCTTCACCTTCAGAAGCGGCAGCATTATTAGTTTTGTTACCAGAACAAGAAATCACAGCGAAAGAAAATGTTACTGCTACAGCAGCCAAAAAAAGTTTTGTTTTCATACCTTTTAATTTGCTTTAAACGTTTAATAAAATAATTGTCGCCGGCAAATATAGCACTTTTTTCCTAAACCGCCAAAACACATAAATCCCCGCC